>JAQTNJ010000095.1 GCA_028713955.1 Syntrophorhabdaceae bacterium | reverse complement strand
CTCACATGGTCAACCCTTTCCAGAATACCTTCAAGCAGCCTTTTCCTCAGTAATTCGATCTTGTTGTACTCGCTCTGCATCTCTTTTTTGACGATCTCGCATGCCGCACCGAAGGCAACGATCCCGAGCACGTTTTCCGTGCCGGCCCTCCTGCCGCTTTCCTGGTGTCCGCCATGGATAAGGTTATCGATCCCGAGACCATCTTTTATATAAAGTGCCCCGACCCCCTTGGGCGCGTAGACCTTATGACCTGAAAAACTCGCGAGGTCGACATTCAGCGAGTGAATATCGATATCGATCTTCCCCATGACCTGCACCATATCAGAATGGAACAGGACACCGTGTTCGCTGGCTATTGCGCCGATCTCTTTCACGGGGAACATGGTGCCCGTTTCATTGTTCGCATACATGACCGATATGAGTATCGTATCCTTCCGTATAGCCCTTTTTACATCATCAGGCTCGATCTGCCCGTTCCCGTCAACAGGGAGGTAAGTGACCGTAAACCCTTTATTTTCAAGGTATCTGCAGACGTTGAGCACGCCCGGATGCTCAACGGTAGTCGTTATAATATGCCTGCCCTGCCCGTGTTTCGCATTTGCAGCGCCTGTATTCGCATAGGCAGCGCCCTTGATGGCATGGTTGTCGCTCTCTGTGCCGCAACTCGTCACAACGATCTCTTCGGGGTGTGCATGTATCATATCCGCTATCTGCAACCGTGCCTGTTCATAATGGGTGCGGACATCCCTGCCAGCCCAGTGAAGGCTCGATGGGTTCCCGTACAGTCCTGCCAGAAAAGGCGCTATCGCTGCTGCCACCTCGGGGTGGATGGGGGTCGTCGCATTATTATCAAGATATACTCTTTTCACTTTCGCCTCTAATCGAAAAAGACGCTCATCGCCTTTACAGGACATACCTTCACACAGAGCTCGCAGGCGACACATCGCTCATAGTCAAATTCTACTTTCATGGTGCTTCTGTCCCGGATGTATAACGCATCCGGGGCGCAGACGCTCGTACAGACACCGCAGTGAACACATTTCAGCTCATCCCGGTTGATATCCTGTTCGATAGGTTCCGTATCGATATTCAGATTCCCGAGGTAGTGTATGCCCCTTTCAAAGTCGCTTTCCGCACCTTCAAGTTCAAGGACCATCATGGACTCGGCCTTCGGAGAGATGTTCGCCCTCAGGATATTCACCACAAGGTTGTAATTCTTCACAAGCCCGTACACTACAGGTTTATCAATCGTATTTCGCTTGAACCGTAAAATCATCCTCTTTTTCATTCAATACCTCGCTTATTGCAGCCGCAAGCTGCAAGAAACAGACCTTCGGCCCGTTATATTTCCACTATCTCCAGATCGCCCCAAACACCAAGGGATTCGCCAAAGATTATCAGGATACCCATGACACCGTGGAACGCTTTCCCTTTTTCGATTGCCGTCGGGATGTCGTCCTTCTTTTTTACAATATTACCGAGGCAGGTTGCAAGTCCATCGGTAAAAAGCGAAGACCTTCCGACGATACATACCGCATCAGCTTTTCCGAAGCTTAAAGAATGACCGACCGTTCCTGAAGATGTACAGATCCCGCAGGGCCTGTCGTCGGGCTTCACCGAGATGCCGATTCGTTCGCTAAAGGGAGAGTCCTTAGCGTAGACCTCGACGATCCTCTCGGCATCAGTCCTGAGATAAATATCGCCGCCGTTTTCAATGATATATTCGTCAGAAAGCGGCGCAATGTCTCTGCCTATGAACTCCGCCATTGCCCCTGCAACCGTTGCCATGGGACCAACTCCAATGATCCGTGAGGCCTCTATCATCTCTCTCACCATCCGGGGCGCAAAAAGATCATCTCCGATGGGCACAAGGCTGTCCCTGAATTCCGGCCTTGATTTGATATATTCTTCAAGCTGGTTCCGGTAAAAAAGGACCTTCCCCATAATAAAACCATGGAAGTCTTCCCGTGTACAGCAAAAAAGGTCTGTTTCTTTGTACTGTACTTCATAGCAGATGAGGTCTTCAGGTTTTGCAATTCCCCTGTAAAATCGTTCTTCGTACATACCGTCAACAATATAGCAGATTGCAGATTGCAGATTGCAGATTGCCAGGGCTCTTCGCGCACACTACATACTGCATACTTCTACTTTTTCTCCTCTTTTTCATTCAACGCGATCTTCTCCTCGATCACCTTCACCCTCTCAAGGAGGGAGGCAATGGCCCGTGATTGAGGATCAGGCATAAAACCCGTATCCATCTGGATCCTTTCTTCACCTTCAACGCGGAAGACAACCTTACCGGGAATGCCTACAACGATGGAGTTGGGGGGGATTTCGCTGACAACCACGGAGTTTGCCCCGATCTTCGTATTATCGCCGACCTTTACAGGACCGAGGACCTTTGCCCCTGTTCCGATGACGACATTGTTTCCGATGGTCGGGTGCCTCTTGATCTTCTTCCACGTAGTACCTCCAAGGGTTACGCCATGGTATATGGTAACGTTATCACCGATCTCGGAGGTCTCCCCGATCACCACTCCCATCCCGTGGTCTATAAAAAACCTCCTGCCGATCACGGCGCCGGGATGGATCTCGATCCCTGTGAAGAACCTCCCTATATGCGATATCAACCTGCCCAAAAAGTACATCTTATGAACCCAGAACCAGTGACTGAAGCGGTAGAAAAGCACGGCATGGAATCCGGGATAACAAAAGATAACCTCCATGACGCTTCGTGCAGCCGGATCATGCTCGAAGGTTGCCTCAATGTCTTCACGGATAGTGGACACCATGCAAGAAGTTTAACAACAGGCGGACTAACTGTCAATGAAACTTGAACCGGATACGTATAGAGAAAAGCAGCCCATAATTCTATAGTATGTCGTATTTCGTATATCGTATGTCGGAAAAGACCGTTCGGCGAGAAACTCTAAATCCTAATTTCTAAATCCTAAACAAATTCAAATGTTCAAAAATAAAAACGTGCTGAAAGGCACTTGTTTGGAACATTTGATATTCAAATTTTGAAATTGTTTAGAGATTGGTGCTTAGAAATTAGTGCTTGATAACATGCTGACTGCCGACGGCTGTCTTTATGCTGCCCTGCATGCGAGGGGAGTAGCGCCCGTACTGGTTCCTTCCGGTCGTCTTCGCCGCATACATCGCAATATCCGCATGCTTGATCAGGGTCTCCGCATCCTTGCCATCCTGCGGGTACATGGCGATACCGACGCTTGTTGTTACGGAAAGATTCCGGTCGCTGATTACGAAAGTCTCTGAAAATGCCTGAAGGATCTTGCCGGCGATGATATCCGTATCTTCAACATGATCGACCTCCGGTATAATGACAAGGAACTCGTCACCGCCCATTCTTGCAACGGTATCGCTTTTGCGCAGCGTGATGATCAACCGCTCTCCCACTGTTTTCAGCAGCAGGTCTCCGAATTTATGGCCCCATACATCGTTTATCTGCTTGAATTTATCGAGATCAAGCATCATCACGGCGGCACGTTTATGATTACGCTGTGCGTTTAATATTGCCATGTTGAGACGGTCATTAAACAATGTCCGGTTCGGAAGACCCGTCAATGCATCGTGGTAGGCCATATGCCTGATCGTCTGCTCCGCCAGTTTTTCCGCCGTAATATCCCGGATGATACCCTGGTATGCGACAACCCTTCCCCCGGCATCCTTTTTCGTTGTGACAGTGAGGATACAGTCCATGACAGTGCCGTTTTTCTTTTTAAGTTTCTGCTCGAAGGCCTTTACGTAGCCATCCTTCCTGATAATCTTCTTGAAATTCTCTCTATCCTTTTCGCTGACATAGGCGACTTTCGCATTGAGTTTCAGGATCTCATCCCTCGTATAGCCGAAGAGATCGAGAAAAGATCTGTTCACATCAACAAACGCACCGTATTGCGTGGTAATGTATATGGCATCCTGTGATTCGCCAAAAAGTGACCGATATCTTGCCTCGCTTTCCCGCAGGGCATGCTCCCAATTTTTTCGTGCGGTGATATCCCTGATTATTGCCTGGAGCAATACCTCGTTGGCGATATCAACCCTGCTAAGGCTTACCTCGGCATCGAACAGGATCCCATCGCCCCTGCGTTGTCTGAACTCAAAATACTGGGGATTTCCCGATACAACGGATCGTCCCTTTTCAAGGGCAATGTCCTGCGATCTGCCTCCGTCGGGCTGGAATTCAGGACAAAAACTATGCGGTGTTTTGCCCACTATATGTTGCTTTGTGCAACGGAACATCTCCAGCGACTTCGGGTTGCAATCAATAAAGACCCCACCTTTGATAAGGAAGATCGCATCATTGGCATTCTCAAAAAGGGCCTGATATTTTGCCGAGCCGCGTTTCACGGCCTCGGCCGCCTTTTTTTGCGCCAGCGCATTGGCAACGATCTCGCCGACGATCTTCAGTAATGAAATGATGTTTTCAGGCCAGTTCTTTTTCGAGCGTACGCTGTCAAACCCAAGAAATCCGATAAGAAGATTATTCGATATGACAGGGACGATGACGAGGGATTGAATACCCTCCCGCATAAATTCCTCTTTTTCCGCCGCTGCCCCGGCAGGAAGCTGCATCACATCAGGGACGTGAATCGTTTCAAACCTCTTTATATTCTCAAAAAACCAGGGCAGATCATCGGCCGTAATCCCCTGGAGTTTCTCCTTCTGGGCCAATATACCCGGAGCGCACCACTCATGGGTATTGTCTATCCTTGTCTTGTTTTCACTAAACTGGAAGACATAGCTGCGGTCAACATCCGCGAACTGACCTATCGCCTTCAGGACATCATCGATCCCATTATCGGTCTCTTCGGCAGGAAGGCAGATAAAATTTGTCGATAGGTTCAGGATCAGCCGCAGCAACGTTTCATTTTTTTTCAGAGAATCCTCTGCCTGCCTGCGTTCTGCGATTTCACCCTGGAGCTGTTCCTTTACTTTCTCAAAACCCTCTGTACGTTTTTCCACGAGCAGCTCAAGATTGTCACGGTACTTTTTGATCTCCTCTTCGGCACGTTTTCGTTCTGTATTGTCTACAAAACTTTCAATGAGGTGCCTGCGGCCATTTATGACAATCGAATTCACCGTCTTGATAATAGGTATATTCCTCCCACCACGGCCAAGGAGGAGGCGTTCCGAATTGTCCACCGTCTGTCCGAGGTCAGTAATGGGACACCTGCCCATTTCCGCGGGACATACATGTTTGTGGCATGTAGTACCGATAATCTCTTTCCTCGGAAGACCGATCATCTTCGCTGCCACCGTATTGACATCAACGATCGTATGCCGCTCTGCGTCTACAAGGAGGATTCCGCTCCGGATCGATTCAAAGATTGTCCGCAGGCGCGTCTCGTCTTGCCTGGCGGAGTCCATATCGTCTATGTACCTGCCTGCCAGATCTCTTAACTCTTTCAGCTTCTTACGGATCTCCGTGAGCTCTGCCGTGAGTTCTTTTTTAGTCTTCCTGCTGCCCTTCTTTTCACTTTTATCTTCAAGATTATTTGTTGCTTTCACTACACTGAGTATGCTCTCACGCACCATATATCTTCTTCACCATCTCGCAAAAAACAATGTATCAGGCGTCCTGCACGTATGTCTGCAATGACCCTCCATGCCTGATAGCGTACAACTTCTTCAACACCTCATTGTGCTTTTTGCCATTTTTCCCTAACCAATCATTTTATCGGCACATCCTGTCAGGTTATTAAGAAAAAACTGACGGTATATCGTATTTCGTATATCGAAGTCTTAAAGAAAACGTTCGGTGTGAGGGAAAAGCCGAAGGACGAAGGACGTTCGCTTCGCTAGGACGAAGGACGAAATGAAAGGCAGCTCATGGTTCATAGCGGGAAGAATCAGGCTAAGGTTGAGGAGAACTGTGGTTTGCTTAACCTCAACCTTAGCCTTAGCCTGCTCTTTTTGTCCACTATTGACTATCGACGACTGACGGCCGCCTTTATGACGACTATGTCTTATGTGCATTAGACCTGAGGGCACACTCTGCCGGAGGAGTAATTGGCAAGAGTGTGCCTCCTGAAGGTACTACTTGACCATTTTCCTGAACAACGGAGATGCTGAAAATTTCGGTACCTTCTTCGCTGAGATCTTCATTGGTTTTCCAGTTCTTGGGTTTCTCCCGTTACGGGCCTTTCTTTTCGCTACCGAAAAGGTTCCGAAACCAACGAGGCTAAGCTTATCACCTTTCTTCATAGCATCTTTGAGCACATCAACAACACAGTTTATTGCCTTTTCTGCCTGCGCCTTGCTGAATTTTGTCTTTGCCGCTACTTTTGCGATGAATGCTGCCTTTGTCATCTATCTCTCACCTCCTTTCCTGTGATTTTGTGTTCCTTGCTGTATCACATCCACCCTCCTTCGAAACCAGGGTTTCGAATAGTTAAACATCATGGTTCAACAAAAACACTTTTGTCCTCTCTCACAGATCCCATAAGCAACACCCGCTACCGTGTGCGCGTGAGGTTGAGGAGGGAAGGGGCTTGCGCCCCTCCCTTATTTCTTCTTGCCTGTTGCTTTCTTCTTTGGTGCTGCTTTCTTCTTCGTTGCCATTATATATCACCCCCTTTCTCTTAGAGTTTTTGCTCCCTTTCGTCCAGTTCAATTCTTCCTCTGCGTATCAGTAGTCTCAGGAACGTTGATACATTCATCCCGAGAATGGAAGCCCTCTTCTCCAACATCTCAAACTCTTCCTTGTTCAGACGAACAATAACAGGAACCGATTTTTTCTCTTCCTCTGTCTTTTTCTTCCCCATTTCATTCCTATTCTTTTACGTATACATTATAAATATACTATAAATATATTGTCAATAAAATAATTATGTTTTTTTATATAATATTATTTATTTGTACATTTTTATTATTATCTTTTACATTGATTAAATATATATCATATATTTTTTATTAATATCTTTATTGCTTTATATAATCTTATTATTATTATTTATTATCTATAATTAATTATTTATATTATTAATTATATTTATTATATATTTATTGTAATACACTATATAGGAGAGAATGTATAGCACATAGCGTGAAAAAGTTCATAACTGATCGCTGATCGCTCATGGCTCATGGTAAAACAATCAGGTGGAGATTACGGAGAACTGGGTTTGCTAAACCTCAACCTTAGCCTTGGCCTACTTTTTTATCTGCTGACTGCTGATTGCTGTCCTTAAAATTATGTATGGAGTTTGTTCCGGGATACTGCTACATTTACTATCAGCGTTTCTTTTGATGCTAAGTGGAGTTGGTCATAGCGGTAATTCGTGAACCTCTGGATGGTACAGCTGCAGGAAAGACTTGCTTCAGAAGGCATTCTGTCAGACCCCGCAAAGGCACGACAGGAGTTCGCCAGGGAATACGGGAAAAAATCCGGACGATGGAAGGAAGAGCTGGCGTTGGGAAGGGTCGGTACATTCACGAAAGAATGGCCTGAGATACGAAAGGACCTCGCGAGGGTCACACAACGTACCGCGGAGATAGCTTCCCTGATGAGACTTTCCGGGCTTCCCCTTACGCCCGGGGCAACAACACCTCCTACATCAGACAGATCGAGGCATCATACCTGGAAAAACAAGGTTGAGGCTGAGGATAAGGTCAAGATTAAGCGGAAAGTCTGAAGATCTTCCTTGCTTCAGCCGGGGTTGCGGTGTCGCGCCCGTATTCTCTCGCGATGCGCACGACCCGCTCAACGAGCGCTGCATTACTTCAGCTATAGCTCCTTCATTGGCTATACTATAGCCCTATAAACTGTATCGCTATTCCACAAAGAAATATCGTAGCACCGGCCATGACATGGTTGTAACGTTCAAGCCGGGCCATGGGGAGGAAGTTGATGCCAAGGACAGAAACGAGAACAACGCCGAGCATTGTCAGGATCGTCACGCCGCCGAATACAGAGCTCACAAGTACCAGGCCCCATAGGCTGCTTTTTGCCGCTGGGTACATGAGGATCGGGATTAATGGTTCACAGGGACCGAAGAGAAAGATCGTAAAGAGGATCCAGGGCGTAAGGTTTACAGCACCTTTCTGATCGTGGATATGGACATGCTCTTCGGAATGGGAATGTGTGTGGACATGGACATCACCGTCGATATGTGCATGGGCATGCTCATGTGGACGGTTTCTGAACATCCTTCGTAATCCCCAGACAAAATACATAAAACCGAATGCTATCAGGGCCCATCCGGCTATGTTGCCGCGGAACGATTCTACAAGCTCCAGCTTCGTGACCGCAATTCCCAGGGCAATTCCCATGATCCCGAGCACGACGGAGCTCCCGATATGGCCAATACCACAAAGGAACGTGAACAACGCTGTTTTCATAATGGACCATTTCTTTGCCCTTGCGAAGACAATGAAAGGGATATAATGGTCCGGCCCCAGCAGTGTATGAAAAAAACCGATGGACGCTGCAGTAATCGTGAGGACTGTCAGCTCATGATCCATATGTTATGATAATCCTTTTTTACACCACTAATCCATAATATTTTGAAGAGGGGATGGGCAGTACGTGGTCACCCATATTGGTACGCTATTTTTCCAGTACTTCCCGTATCTTTTTTGATAATTCATTAACATTGAATGGCTTCTGGATAAAACCGTTACAGCCGCGTTCAAGTATTCCCGATGCCTGGCCGTTTAAGCTATAGCCGCTTGAGAGAATGACCTTGATCCCGGGGTTGATCTCCTTCAATCTGTCGTAGGTTTCCCCGCCACTCACGGTCGGCATGACCATATCGAGGATCACCAGGTCAATCTCTTCCATGCGTTCCGCATAGACATCTACTGCCTCTTGCCCGCTTTTCGCCAGCAGCACCGTATAGCCAAGCTCCTCCAAAATTGCCTTTCCAACATCAATAACCACATCCTGGTCATCAACAAAAAGGATCATCTCCCGGCCCTTCAATAACTCATCCGATATGACCTTATCCTCGATATGTTCTTTCCCGGAAGCAGGGAGATAGATGTTGAAGGTTGTGCCTTTCCCTTTCTCGCTGTAAACATTGATCATACCGCTATGGTTTTTTATAATACCGTGCACAGAGGCCAATCCCAGGCCTGCCCCCCTTCCCATCTCCCGTGTGGTGAAAAAGGGCTCAAAGATCCTTTGCTTCGTTGCCTCGTCCATGCCTATCCCTGTATCGGTTACGGATACTTTTACATATTGCCCCGGCTTTATCGGGTAACGATTGGCGTAGCCTTCATCAAAAATAATATTCTGTGTTTCAAGATAGAGTTCTCCTCCTGTAGGCATCGCATGCCATGCATTGATATAGAGGTTTAACAGGACCTGTTCTATCTGGCTGCGGTCTATCTCTACCGTATAAAGATCGTCCTGTAGTTTTCTGTGGATAACAATATCCCTCTTGGTCCTGCCAAATATATCAGAGGATTTAATGAGGAGTTCATTCATATCTGTTGGTTTCACTTCATATTTCCCGCCCCGGGCAAATCCCAGTAACTGCTTTGTCAGGTCTGCGCCGCTTTGTACCTGTTTTTCTATTATTTTCAACTTTTCATAATGACGATGACCGGGATCTACGTCCATAAGCATCAAGGATGTATATCCGAGGACAGCCATAAGAAGGTTGTTGAAGTCATGGGCAATACCACCCGCCAGGGTCCCTACGGCCTGCAGTTTCTGGGCCTGGAGAAGCTGGGATTCGAGGTTTTTGCGTTCCGTGATATCACGAATCGATTCTATCGCGCCAACTATATTTCCACTGCTGTCAAATAATGGAGAGGCAGTCCCTGACAAAAATGTGCCCTTCCCACCGTATAGTTTTGGCACGAATACTTCTCCATAGAGCACGTTGCCTTTTTTCTTGATCGATTCGTATCTCTCCTTTAACTCATCGGACTCGGCGGTAACATAGTCTATGAGTATAGGTCTTCTTATACCATAAATGGCAAGGCCATACTCATAGTCACCTTTCCCAAGGATATCCTCCTTCCTGACACCTGTCATCTCTTCGCAGGCACGATTCCAGGTTACCACCCTTTTTTCCCGGTCGATGACCAGCGTCGCATCGGGCAAGAACTCGATGATGTTAAAAAACCGCTCGTGGGCCGCGCGGAGCTCTTCTTCGGCCTGTTTGCGTTGGGTTATGTCCTCACAGGCCATTATGTTTCCACCGGCTGTCAATTTAACAGGTATAAAATTGATTATCTTGTCGGTGCCGTCTTTACACCTCACCGTAAAGATCCTCGGCCTTTTTTCCAACATCCTTGTCCCTTTTATGTCGTCAATCCATGCTGCTATTACAGTATGCCTGTATGCCGGGTCAGGATAGGCCTTCCTGAACCACTCCCTGCCGTTTGGAACTTCGTTGAGAGCATAGCCGAATATCCCTTTGAATTGAGGGTTCGTGTATTGAAAAGTGCCATCCTGATCAATCAATGCAAGCCCGTAGGGGGCGTTTTCCGTAAGGGTCAGAAACCGTTCCCGTTCCTGGCGCAGGGCCTCTTCAGTTTTCTTTTGCAAGGTAATATCGATCGCGGTACCTTCATAACAGAGTATTGCCCCATCGGGAGTCCGGACCGCGCGGGCATTGGTGGAAACCCAGAACGTGCTCCCGTCTTTGCGGTACTGTTCTGATTCGAATTTCTCGACAAAGCCCTGCTCTTCAATGATCTTTTTAAACACCTCCCTTTCTTCCGGGTCTACATATATCTGTGTCGCTATGTCGGTCGTAGCTTCGATCATCTCCTCCGGGGTATCATATCCAAACATCCTTGCCATGGCCGGGTTCGCGCTTAAATGTCTTCCGTCCGGGGTTGACTGGAAGATGCCCTCTATGGAATGTTCGAAAATATTGTGGTATTTCTCTTCACTTTTTTGGAGTGCCTGCTCGGTCTTTTTCCGTTCGGTGATTTCGCGGACGATTGCCTGGATGAATGTTTCACCTCCCAGCGTAATACGGTTCAGACCCACCTCGGCATCAAAAGGGGTCCCATCGTAGCGACAGTGTATCCACTCAAAGAAACGAGATTCACCGCGCAACGCCGCATTGATCTTATTGAGCGCCGCTTGCCTTGAACCCTCGCCGTTGGGTTGGAATGGGGGAGAGAATCTGTAAGGAGGCTGCCCGATAATCTGCTCCCTGGTGCACTGAAACATCTCCAGGGTTTTGGTGTTACAGTCAATGAAGGTATCTCCGCTCATGAGGAATATGGCGTCGTTGGCATATTCAAAGAGTGTCCGGTATTTGGTTTCACTGTCTTTTAATTCTTTCTCTGCCTTTTTACGCTCTGTAATATCGAT
>JAQTNJ010000094.1 GCA_028713955.1 Syntrophorhabdaceae bacterium | reverse complement strand
ATTCCTTGTCATGGGTCAGCCGGCAGGAAGCGGCCCCAAAAATCATATCTCGAATATCGTTGCCCTGACCTTTACCAATAAGGCTGCCGCAGAAATGCGGGTTCGCATCATCGACTGGATGAAAAGGATCATCCTTGATATCCCTTTCAAAGGCTCTTCGAAAACACCGCTGGAGGAAATAGCAAAAGCGGCGGAGAGCGGAGGGCAGAGAGCGGAGAGTAAAGCTTGTTCAACGTTCAACGCCTGTCCTCCGGTGCAGTGGCGGAGGGTTCAACGTTCAACGTTAAAACAAAACAGACCAGATGAACTAAATGAACCAGGAGAAAAAGATGCTGCGAGTTGCCAGTTGGGAACAGAATCTATACGAAAGTTAATCGAGATCGATTTCGAGGATATGCTGAAGCATTTTTATGACTTCAATGTGGGCACCATCGACAGCTTTGTCAATCTCATCCTGAAGGCGTCTGCCTTTAAATTGAATCTGCCGCCTGATTTCGATATCAGCACCGACTCGACACCCCTGATCGACCTTGTTATCCAGGAATGCCTCCAGTCCTTAACGGAAGATACAGAGATCCGGCACATCTTCGACAGGTTCATAGAAAGCTACATCGATATGGAGGGCGAAAACGTCAACTGGACCGCACGGGGTTTTTTCAGGAACACGATCAGCGACCTCTGGAGAGAAGAATCGAAAGAGAACAAGGAATTCCTCTATCGCGATACAGGAAGAATACTGAGCGACGCCGGAAAAAGGATCGACCAAACCGCGGCATCACTGAAAAGATCGCTCGCCGGAGACCCGGATATCAAGCTCAGGGCAGACTTCCGGAAGGCGCTCTCCTTCCCTGTTGACCTGAGAAAGAACACTGTAAGCGACAGCAAATGTTTTACAAGGCAGTCTCTCGAAGAATCCCTTTTAAAGGGGAGCAAACTCCCTGACGATACACAGGAACAACTATGGCAGGATATCCTTCACGGGCGGCGTCTTTTTGTCGAAACACTCTCGGAGGGAAAATATTCACCATATGTCGAGGTCTACAGGCTTTTCAAAAGAATGCTTTTGAGAGAGGTGACGTTCAGGAAACGGGTCATACTCATTGAACAGCTCAATAAACTGCTGCAGGGCATCGTCAGGGAAAAAGGGTTCGTACCGGAGATATACTATGCATTGGCTGAACGATATTCGCACTTCCTCATCGATGAGTTTCAGGATACCAACCAGCTCCAGTGGCAGAATATCGAGAGCCTTGCCGAAGAAGCCCTTGGAAGAGGAGGCACCCTCTTTCTTGTGGGCGACAAAAAACAGGCGATCTACCGCTGGCGGGGAGGGAACGCCGATCTGATCGACGAGGTCTCCTCACGCTATCGCGCATACCGTGTCCGGGAACTCGCCCTTCACAATAATTACCGGAGCGGGGAACATATCGTCGCCTTTAACAACACGATCTTCGGGAGAGAAAACCTTCGACACCTTATCGATATGATCGCGAACGAACACCCTGAACAATCCAGGGTGAAGATACTGGACACATACCGCGGCTCCGGCCAGGTCGCCATTGACACGGCACGTGGCGCCGGATATGTGAGGATTGAAAAGATCGTTGACCGCGATGAGGAAGGTGAAGAAAAGGATAGTTTTCTTAAAGATGAAAAGGATCAGGCAGTCAGGGAAAGGCTTGTCCGGTTGATGCATGCCATCAAAGACAGGGGCGTCTTCGAGTATAAAGATGTGGCAATACTGGTGCGGCGCAGAAAAGAGGCGGAACTGATCGTCAGGACGCTTCTCGAGATCGGGATCGGCGTCGAGTCGGAATTTACCGTAAACATAAAAAACAACAACCTCGTGAAAGAGATCCTCAGCCTCATGAGGTTTTTCAACGCACCCGACGATGACCTTTCTTTTGCTGAATTCATCACCGGCAGGATATTTCACAGAAAGACCGCCATGTCCGAAGGAACCATCTTTGAATGGCTTACAGAAGCCAGGACGGGTAATGAAGGCAATCACCTCTATAAGATCTTTCAAAGAGATTACAACGACATCTGGGAGGAATATTTCGAGTATTTCTTCAAAGGAACAGGTTATCTGCCGCTCTATGATCTTTTCACCCTCATTGTTAAAAGATGGGAGGTCTTCAGGCATTTTAAGGAGGATGTCCCCTATATCCTCCATCTCTGCGAGCTTATTAAAACGCAGGAAGGTTCAGGCCAGAATAATCTCTCCGATTTTCTGGAGCTCTGCACCAGGGCGTCCGACGCATCCTATGATGAAACGGCGGAGGTGGAAAAACAATTCCTGCTGAACACAACTGAAGGCGCCAACGCCGTTAAGGTCCTCACGGTACACAAGGCAAAAGGCCTGCAATTCCCCGTCGTGATACTTCCCTTCCTTAAGCTCACCACATTCGGCGCTTCCGACAGCAGGGACAAAAACAAGATCGTTGTCAGCGGGGAGAAAGACCTGAAGCTTTTTTACATCAAGAAAAATTACAGACAGGTCTCCCGTACCCTTGAAGACATCTACAGGCAGAGAGAAGCGGAATTCCTCCTCGACGAGCTCAACAATACCTATGTTGCCTGTACCAGGGCGGGAAAGGAACTCTATATCCTTCTGGCTGATTCTGTCAGGCAAAAGAATTTTCTTATTGATTACATCTTCACCATGGAAGACCTCAGGGGATACGCACATGATACCTCCATTGAGATCGGCAGACAGGCTGCATTGCCCGTCAGGTCAGCTGAACAGGATCGTCCTGATGCTGCATCGCAAGAACTTCGCCTCAACGATATGGATGACCGGATCCGGTGGATGGAGATGTTCAGGAAGAAGTTCGTAAGACCGGAGACAATATCAAAACGCAGCATTATAGCCCAGGCCAAAGGGGACCTCATCCACTATATCCTTTCGTTGATCCACATACTTCCGCAGGATCCTTTGCCGTGCGTGCGGGAATCCATACAGGCGGGGACAGCAAAACTGAATGTCCCGTTCAATGAAGACGAGATCGAAGGGATGATCGTGCGGTTGTTTCGCAATCCGCGAGTCCTCTCATTTTTCCAACCGGGAGAAGGCGCTGTCGTGTTCACGGAAAAGGAGATAATCGACAAAGGGGGCAGCGTATTCAAGGTGGACCGGCTCATCGTCTATCCCTCCCGCCTTGATATCGTCGATTTTAAAACCGGCGAGACGCGATCAGACGAACACATCGAGCAGATCAATAACTACGGCAGGCTTTTGCAGCTCATGTACCCGGACAGAAAGGTCGACAAATACTTGGTCTATATTGATGACGGAAGCGTGATCAAGGTCTGAAAAAAATGAACAAGGTCTATTCAATCCCTTTCGGTACGGATTTCCTCAAAAGGCTCAGCGAGTTCATCCTCAATGACTGTCGGCAGCCATCCGACACGGCTATCGTCTTCGCGGGGAAGAGACCTTCGCTCTACCTGAAAAGGATACTGAGTGAGGGCATAGTCACCCCGGGATATTCCCCCAAATTTTTCTCCATAGAAGAGTTTATCGATTATATCGTAAGGAAAAGGTTTCAGGGCTTTAAAGACCTTGAATACCCCGATGCCGTGTGGCTCTTATATCAATCTATCCAGTCCCTGCCGCAATCTGTCAGGCATCCTTTTCAGCAAAAAAACTTCGGCGATTTCTTTTACTGGGGAGGACACCTCCTGGATTTCATAGACCAGCTTGATTCAGAAGATGTTGAGAACGACAGGCTCAGGTCTCTTGAAGAAAATGCCGGGATAGGATACGACGTACCGGAAAGTATCAACGAACTGCTCACGCATGTAAGTGTCCTGCGGGATTCATTCCACGACCTGCTTGATGAAAAGGCGTGCTTTACCCGCGGCTACAAATACCTCACCGCTTCCCGCGCCATCGGGGAGCTCCGGGTCGATGAATTTGAAAAGATATATTTTGCCGGTCTTTTTGGATTGCTGGGCACTGAAAAGTTTATCCTGAAGAACCTGTGGAAGAGAGGTCAGGCAGAGATCGTCCTTGAAGGGACGCCGTCTGACTGGTCTCTCCTGCAAGACCTTGTCGATTATCTTGGCGCTGATATTGAATACATTACACCGGAAACCGCGCAGCCCCCGTCCATAAGCATCCATTCAGGCTTCGACACCCATTCCGAGATCCTCAAGGTCCACACGATCCTCAAGGCCCACACGATCCTGGAAGACAACCACAGGCAGAAGACAGCGGTTATCCTGCCGTTGTCCGACGCGCTCTTCCCTCTTCTCACCTTTGTCACAGACAGGATCGGCGTCCCCTGTAATATTGCCGTCGGGTATCCGCTCGAACGCACACCGGTCTTCGATCTCATCGCCCATATCATCCGCGCGCAGACATCAAGACAGGGCAACGGCATGTATCCGGTCACGGAATACCTCAAGGTCCTCCTTCATCCCTTTATCAAGAATATTGAGGCTGATAAAGGGACATGGCAGGCGTTACTGGATATCTCCAGGCTCTGTACCGGGGAGATCGAAGGAAGTCCCCTCGCATACAAACCCTTTGTCGCGCTCGACGAGGTGGAGAGGGTATTAAGAACCGTGAGGCGTGAGGCGGAAGGCGGAAGGCGTGAGGAGCGAAGAGTCAGGGGTCAGGAAAGTATTCCGTATGAAACGGTGCGCGGGATACATACCATCTTTTTCGGGAACTTTGAAGGCGCGGCGACTCTTTATGAATATGCAGAAAATCTGGAGACAGCGCTTGAATATGTACTGGATCATACCCCTGTCCGTTCCTATGTCCTCTCCGGGGAGATCTTCAGGTCAGCTCTCAAGGTGCTGGAAGATATTAAAAAGCTCTATTTCAGCAAGGCGGGATTTTATGACAGCCGGGAGGAGAACAGGCGGTTGATATGTGATTTCATCCTCCGTCATCTGCGGTCAGTGCGCCTGCCCTTTGAAACAAAACCCATAGAGTCTCTCGAGATCATCGGTCTCCTTGAATCAAGAAACATATCCTTCGACACCACCA
Source organism: Syntrophorhabdaceae bacterium (assembly GCA_028713955.1). Classification (NCBI taxonomy): domain Bacteria; kingdom Pseudomonadati; phylum Thermodesulfobacteriota; class Syntrophorhabdia; order Syntrophorhabdales; family Syntrophorhabdaceae; species Syntrophorhabdaceae bacterium. The sequence goes on along the minus strand of JAQTNJ010000094.1, from coordinate 6,535 downwards.
TCATAATGGATGCAAACGAAGGCATCCTGCCGCAGCAAAAAAGGGTCGATCCGCTGATCCCGTCAGGGGTCCATGAGATGCTGGGAATCCCCTCTGCGCGGCAAAGTGAGGAAATATACCGTTACTATTTCGAACGCCTTGTCCTGTCATCGAAAAACGTACACATCCTGTATGTCGACGCTGAGGACAGACCACGAAGCAGGTATATCGAAAAGATCATCTGGAATGCGGAAAAGACACAAAAGGCCATTGATGTCATTCCGATCGATCGCTCCGTTTACCCGATCAACCTCAGACCCGGCACAACGATACCTGCCATAGAAAAAACATCCTTTATCATGGAACTGCTGCGATCAAGATCCTTTTCGCCCTCATCGATAGACCGTTATGTCTTCTGTCCTGTCTTTTTCTACTACAGCGATATCCTCTCCTTCGAGGAGAAAAAAACGATCAGTGACGATGTCGAGGCAACGGAAAGGGGCACCATGATACACCGTATTCTCCAGGAAACATTCGAAGGCTACCTGAACAGGGAGATATCAAAACCCATGCACGGTGAGATCATTGCCAGATTGAACAGGATCATCGATAGACACCTGGAGGGGTCGGCCAACAGCGGGGATTATTATTTGTTCAGGAAGCTGGCAACCTTCAAGCTTCAATCTTTCCTCCACAAAAACCTGAATAATGCCCCTGATCCATTTACCATCGTCCACATGGAACAAAGGTTTGAGCATACGATAGATGCCGGCGGCACAGACATCAATCTGACCGGCAAGGTTGACAGGATCGATTTCGATCCCGGCACAGGACAGTATATGATCATCGATTACAAAACCGGCGGTTCAACACAGTACCGCAAAAATATGCCCGGACAGATATCATTGGATTCTATAAGCGATATCCACCGGTATATCCCTTCCTTCCAGCTCCCGGTCTACATCTACCTCTTCCACAAACATTCGGATGTGCCTGTCGGCGCTGTCAACGCAAAATTGATACTTCTCAGAAATAATGTCGAGGAACATCTTTTCCAGGGGACATCCCGGGAAGAAAAAGAGGGACTATACGAAACGTATCTGACAGGTGTGAGAACAACCCTCCTGGATATCCTCGATCCTGCCAGACCTTTTACGCCATTCGATGATAAGGGATGCGTGGAATGCGTTTTCAATCATCTGTGCCATGTGTAAAGGCAGCAGAGAGCTGAGAGCGAGGAGCGGAGAGTTATAAACCTTTCACTCCCAACTCGATGCTCGCCACTGGTCACTGGATACCGGTGAAAACCGCGGGAGGCGTGGAGGGAAACTACAGCAGAGAGCTGAGAGCGAGGAGCGGAGAGTTACAAGCCCTAACCACTATTTGTGTCATTGTGAGCGGAGCGCAGTGAATTGTCATTGCGAGCGGAGCGCAGTGAATTGTCATTGCGAGCGGAGCGCGGCAATCTCATTCAATAGATTATACCCTTGGATCGCCACGGCTTCGCCTCGCAATGACGCAAAGAGGTTTTCTCTGCTCTCTGCTCTCTGCTCTCTGCTCTCTGCTCTCTGCTCTCTGCTCTCTGCTCGTTATCCTCCATTGCAGCGTTATGAATTATATGTTATAAAAAATCATGTTCGTCGATTCCCATTGCCATCTCGAGATGGAATCATTTTCAAAAGACAGGGATCAGATCATTGAGAAGAGCATCGATGAGGGTCTGAAATATATACTCACGGTCGGCACAGAGGAACGGTATTTCGAGAAGGTTGTAGAGATCGTGAACAAAAACCCTATGGTGTATGGGGCCATAGGGATACATCCCCATAACAGCACGGATTTTAACAGGCATGTCGCTGAAACGATCAGGGGTTATCTGAGACAGAAGAAGATAGTCGGCTACGGAGAGATAGGCCTCGACTTCTTCAAAAACTATTCTCCGAGGGATACACAGATCAAGGCCTTCCGTGAGCAGCTCGCGCTGGCGGCAGATGAAGGCTTGCCGATCATTGTCCACTCAAGGAACGCCCGGGCAGAGACCCTGCAAATCCTCGGCGAAATGTACCGGAACGGAAACGGTGGGGTTATCCATTGCTACTCCTATGATCTTGAGACAGCAAAGCGGCTCCTTGATATGGGCTTCTATATATCGATACCGGGGACAATAACCTATCGGAGCGCAGAAGAGCTCGTCAAGGTCGTGGAATATATCCCCGATGAGAGAATACTCGCTGAAACTGACGCCCCTTTTCTGACGCCTCATCCTTACAGGGGCAAACGGAACGTGCCCTATTTTGTAAAACTGACCGTTACGAGGATCGCCGGGATACGGCATCAGGAGACTGAAGAGCTCGCGGCAACAATGTGCAATAATTTTGTCAGGCTCTTCCTGGATAATAAGGAGGTACCGGCAGAATGAAGCCAGCGATCATCATTGTTGACATGCTCGAAGGAAATTATGATGCAATAAGAAAAGGCGAGAAGGAAGAAGAAAAGATCGTACCTCACGTGCGGGACTTCCTGAAAACATGCCGGGGCATCGGCATACCGGTCATCTTCGCCTGTGACAGCTTCCTGAAAGAGGATTTTATCTTCCGGGGAAGGATGAAACCCCATGCGCTGCGAGGAACAGACGGCACAAGGCCCTTATCCGACCTTGAGCCGCAGGCAACCGATATCATCCTTGAAAAGAGGAGATTCAGCGCCTTTTTCAAGACCGATCTCGATCAGACATTAAGGACCTTGCAGATAGACACTGTCGCTATCGGCGGCGTCAACACTCATTTCTGCGTCCTCGCTACGGCCTTTGACGCCGTGTGCAATGACTTTAACACGATCATACTTGAAGATCTGAGCGCAGCGTACAAAAAAGAGATCCATGAGAACTTCATCGATGCCTACCGGAATTCTGCGATATACCCCATCCTCCGGGTTATGCGTTCCTCCGAATTCCTCGAAGAGGCAAAAAAGCAGTGAATAGTATATCGTATATAGTATATAGTGAACTGCAACACCTAAGGCGGAACAAACCGAAGGATGAGGGACAAAGGGACAAAACAGAGGATGAAAAACTCAGGAGCAAGTTTCTTAATTGTATTGTCATCGCGAGGAGCGAAGCGACGCGGCGATCTCATCCCCTGGGATTGCCACGCCCTGCGGGCTCGCAATGACACCTTTCACCTTTCACCGGTTTCATCCAATTACGAATTACGATTCACGAATTACGGGTTTTCTCACCTTTCACTTTTCACTTTTTACGATATAAGCTGACGGCTGCGAGCAAAGGAGCAAAGACCAAAGGATGATGATAGATAAAAGATCGGAGAGGAAAAAGGCTCAGCAGAGACCGGTTCGGACCGTCTTTATTATCCTTCTGGCACTCGTTGTTGTTCTTGCCATAATCGTTACCGGGTATAGAGTGAAGGTCGCGCTGGAACCAAAAACGATCTTTACGGCCCCCGATAAACAGATGGTCTCGGTATTTTTCCCCGCGCAGAACAGGCTGATCGAGAAGATATTTGTTGTCAGGAGCAACATCTCCGATAAAGAAAAGACCGAGATGATCATCAATAAGCTGAAGCAGGGAAAACACCTTCCGCAAGGCTTCACGCTCTACGAGTCTGCAACGGATACGGATGGGGTCATGTACCTCAATGTCTCAAGGGACATCATCAGCGACAGTCCGTCCACCATGAAGGAGATCCTCACCGTTTATTCAATCGCCCATTCCTTTCTTGCGACTTTCAAAGAGGCACAGAAGATCCTTTTTCTCATAGACGGGCAGGTTCTTTACACGTTACACGGCACGCTTTACACATACAAACCCATTGAATTTAACCCTGATCTATTGGAGGACTGAATATGATCGACCCAAAACTTATCCGTGAGAACATCGAACTGGTCAAAGAAAGCCTCGGGAAGCGAGGGGCTTCCTTTGATGTCGAAAGACTCATGGGCATTGAGGAAGAGCGGAGAAGGCTGATCCAGGGATCTGAAAGGATGAAGAGCGAAAAGAACGCCCTCTCCAACGAGATCGCGAAACTGAAAAAGGCCGGCTCTGATGCTGCCGGGCAGATAGAACACCTGAGAACCATCGGAAAAAACATTGAGGAGATGGAACTGTCACTGAAGGCCGTGGAAAAAGAGTGGGAAGATATGATCCTCGTCATACCGAACATCCCGCACGATTCGGTCCCTGCCGGTACCGGTGACGCGGAGAACAAGGTGGTGAAGGTGTGGGGAGAAAAACCTCTTTTCGATTTCGACCCACTTGCGCACTGGGATATGGGTGAGAAACTTGACATCCTTGATTTCAAGAGGGCGGCAAAGATAACCGGTTCCCGTTTTACCCTCTACAAAGGTTACGGCGCCCTGCTCGAAAGGTCGCTTATCAACTTTATGCTTGACCTCCATACGAGAGAGCATGGATATACGGAGGTCCTGCCTCCCTTTATGGTGAACCGTGAGGCAATGACGGGCACGGGCCAGTTACCGAAGTTCGAGGAGGAATTGTTCAAGCTCGACGGGCTCGATTACTTTCTCATACCCACCGCCGAGGTCCCCGTCACAAACATCTACGCCGGTGAGATCCTCAGGGAAGATGAGCTGCCTCTGAAATACGTCGCTTATACACCGTGCTTCCGGAAAGAAGCAGGGGCGCATGGAAAAGACACAAGGGGGCTGACCAGGCAGCACCAGTTCAACAAGGTCGAGCTCGTAAAATTCACCGATCCGGAGAGCTCATATGATGAACTCGAGAGGCTTCTCCTCGATGCCGAGGATATTCTTAAAAGGCTGAATATCCATTACAGGGTCTCCCTGCTCTGCACCGGTGATCTCGGATTTTCCTCTGCAAAGACCTATGACATCGAGGTCTGGCTCCCGGGGCAGAACATCTATCGCGAGATATCATCCTGCAGCAACTTTGAAAACTTCCAGGCAAGGAGAGCAAAGATCAGGTACAGAAAACAGGGCGGGAAGATCGACTTCGTCCACACCCTGAACGGGTCAGGTCTCGCGGTGGGAAGGACGGTCATGGCCGTCATGGAAAACTACCAGACGAAGGACGGGGGTATTATCGTACCGGAGGCCCTGAGGCCCTATATGCAGGGCATCACGAAGATACCGGCAGCTTAGTAAGGAGTGTATCTATCTTTTTGATGATGACCGGGTCTTCCTCGGTCTCCCTTATCTCCGTCAACAATTGTTTTGTGTTCTCGCCGAAGAGGGAATAAAAGAATTCTATCGCTTTCAACCGCAATTGTGTATCGCCTATCTCGTTGAGCGTATTCATGATCGCTATCATTGCCTTCTTCTTTCCCGTAAGCCCTATCCCTTTTATCACGAGGTCCCTGATCTCCAGCACGTTCTCCTGTCTCAGATGGTGGAGGAGAGGATTGATCATGTTCCTGTCCTGGATATCGACGAGCAAGGCAATGGCCTTCTTCCGTTTTTCGATATCATCGGAATAGAGGAACTTCAATACGGGCTGCACATCAATGCCCTTGCCATCTCTTTTTGCCTTCTCGAAGAAATGGGAGGGGTCATTCAGAAGATCGACGATACTGCCGAGGACAAGACCCATCTCTTCCTTGGTAAAAATCATATGGTCTTTCCATCTTTCAATCGCGTTCAGTGCACCCCTGTCAAGAAATGTTTCGTTCACGAGAGAATTCTTCAGGATGTTCCTTATCCTCTTCTTTTCCTCGAATGCATCAAGTTCGAGGAGCTTATACAGAGGCTCTTTCAGGTATCTGCTCGTCAGTGAATAATAGGTCAATCCGGAGGATTCCGTCTCCTTCACAATGTCTTTCTCTTTCAGGAGATTGACGTGACCCAGGATGCTGTCGTAAGGCAGAGAGGTCTCGTAAACGATATCTTCCACCGTGTACCGCTTGAGGATATTCTCATGTTTGTCAACAAAGACTGAAAGGATATTTCTGAATTCAAACGTATCCTTTACACCCTTCAGCATGTCCGAAAGAACCTTCTCCATGCTCATATTCGCATGGAGAAGCTCAAATTCGATAGGCTTATAATATTCGCCCGTATCCCAGAAGATCTTTTCCTCTCCATATGTATCAAGGACATTTGCGCTATCCAGCGGCTTCACCTCGCAGATCGCGGAGGTGCTGATATTATGGAAGGTCTGATACCACTCAAAGAACGTTTCCCTGTCCCCGGATATTATCAGGTAGACATTTTTCTGGCCCATGCAGAACATAAGAAACCTTTCCAGTTTCTCCTTTTCATCAGGTTCCATGTATATGAGCCTTTCACAGGCATCAATAATAAAAAAACAGGTGCCTTTTCTGAGAAGCTCCATACAGATTGAGATGATGTCAATCTCTTTGTAACGCTGGATACCACTTCGCTTGCAAATAACATCCCGTATCTCGCTCGTCGGGCTGGACCAGAGCTCACAGTAAAACACGTTGGGACTCATCGTGAGGATCTGGGGGACAAGAAAGGAATTCAGCAATGTCGTCTTGCCTGTAGATGCCTCACCTACAACAAGGACATAACCAAAATCAAAGAGCTTATCCAGGAGCAGCGA
>JAQTNJ010000093.1 GCA_028713955.1 Syntrophorhabdaceae bacterium | reverse complement strand
TATCCATTTGTCGGAATTGTGTATTGTGTGCGCAAAAAACATCCTTTTACTGTCGATGCCCGGGCGTTCCGAGGCATCCATGCTGCGTATTCCCACGGAGACGATGTTCCTGGTAAATTCCCTTACACGCGCGATAACACAGGCATGGTTATAAGGGCTTCCTTCGTATGAGTCGCGGGAGTCGGCATGGGCGTCGAGTTGCAATACGCTGAGGTCCTTATAGTGCTTCGCATAGCACTTGATAACGCCAATAGAAACGGAGTGTTCGCCCCCCAATGTTACGACAAGCTTTTTGTCTTTCAGATATTTTGAGACTACCGAATCGGTTTTTTGTATCAAGGCAAGAGAAGAGGCTGAACGGACGGGCCTGGCAGTAAAAATTCCCTTCCCCAGGACCTCACTGTCGGTCTCTATATCGTAGAATTCGAGATACCGGGACGCCTCGATTATAGCCGCAGGGCCTTTATCGGCGCCCTTCAACCATGTGCTGGTTTTATCAAAAGGGATCGGCAGTATAACTATAGAGGCATGCGCGTAATCAGTGCTGTTGTCAGGTAACCCGCAGAAACTCAGGGGAAGCCTTGGCATCTCAATCCATGACAAAAACGGCTGACGCTAATACCGTGGTCCAGAGGCCGTCTTTATTTCCTTCTGCGGACTGGCACATATGTTTTGTTTTGAATATATGACCACTCGCCCTGTAAAATTGCTTGCGCTCATCCCATGCCTGGTTTGGGTCAAAGGGAATGTCGAGTGTCGTTGCAAGCATCGTGGCTGCGAGATCTTCTGCGTATTCACCGGAAACAATGGCCTTTTCACCGAAGGCATGGTGTTCGGAAAGATAACCATACTGTGAGTAGTCTTTTGGCCATGCAAAGCCGATTGCTGCAGAAACAAGACGATTCGGTTCATTGGTCGCATTCCGGGCCATTACGCAGTAGGTGATCTCGCCGGGTTCGAGAAGTTTCAGGCCGGCAGTCTTTGAAATAATTTTACACTTCGGCGGAAATATGCTCGACACATAAACAAGATTACACTTCTGAATGCCCGCATTCCTTAACGCAACCTCAAAGGATGACAGTTTGTCTTTGTGGACGCCTACCCCTTTTGTAAAAAATATCTTTTTAGGTGTCATTTTCAAATTCTCCAATTTAATCTGATCCCACAGTACCATGCCGGCGAACACAGCACTGATCCTGACAACTTTTCCATAACAAGCTTTCCTTCTGCCATTGCCGAATGCTCCACTGCAAAAAGTTTTCCGATGAACCGCTGACGAGAAAAAATTTTACAGGCGTTTTAATAACCACTTTTCGCACCTCCCAAATTCTTTAGTACCCAGAAGGTTCGTGGGCGATTTCTTTGCCTAACAAATCCAGCTGACCCCTCTTCATTTCCACTGTGGAGACTTGCCCGGCACCGAGCTTATTCTTCAAGTGCGCGTAGATCTTCCACGGGTCCACATCTTCACCGCTGGTAAAAAGGTCTATTGCCGCGTAGCCATAGGCAGGCCACGTATGGATGGCAAGATGGGATTCAGCTATTACAACGACACCGCTTACGCCATGAGGTTTAGATACATGAAACATGCTCTGGACGATAGTGGCTCCGGCCGCCTGCGCTGCCTGTTCCATATATTCCTGTATCAAGCGCACGCTGTTCAAAACCGCGTTGTCACAATCATAAAACTCTGTTAATACATGTCTTCCTAATGCTTTCAACCCGTAGACCTCCCTCGAACCTTTTATCCCCGAAGGGTACTAAAAATAAGGAGGCGAAGATACCCATAACACAACTGACTTTTTCTTTCGCCTGTTTACTATATAATGTTTTTTGGTCGCCTTAAAATAGAAACATTCACCCCGTTTCAATCGGTGAGGTTTTCCACCCAGCACGACCTCAACACCTCCGGAAAACACAAAACCAAATTCCTCGCCCTCATGTGGTTCTTCTTCCGGCGTCCTCTCTCCCACATCCAGTTCAAGCAATGCAGGGTCCATCAGTCTGTTCTGTGCGGCAGGAACAAGTATCTGAAACCTCCTGACATCCTCCCTCTCCAGCTCAACCCGGTCTCTGAATTTAAAAACAATCTTTTCGTCAAAGACCCCGTTAAAAAAATTTGACGGTTTCTCATCGAGGGCGTCCAGTATTCCTATCAGGCTTTCTACTGACAGGGAGGTCAGGTTCCTCTCAACCTGTGAAATAAACCCCTTCGTGAGACCTGCCCTTGTGGCCAGCTCTTCCTGGGTAAGAGACTTCGCCTGCCTCAACATCTTTATCCGTTCACCTATGCTTGCTTCGTCAGCTTTCATAATAACAGTAAATACTCACAAAAAGTTTATTTAATTAAACAAAATATATATAAAACTTGTCAAGTAAAATTTTATTTAACTTTAAAGTTCAGTATGCTAAACTAATGACAACAGGTGATAGATGCTTGGTAAACAAGCGATTATAGAGTTTTTTAAAAAAAATAAGATTCGGAATGTCTTCCATTTACCCGGTATTCACACTCTTCCTCTTGACGAAGCTCTTGAAAATCAAAACAATATCAAAACCTTTATCGGCAGACATGAATCCGGCATCATATCCATGGCCGATGGATACACCAGGGCCTCAGGAAACATCGGCGTCGTTATTGTTACTCCGGGACCCGGCCTCGGGAATATTGTTTCCGGTTGTATGGAGGCCTACGGCGACGATATTCCACTTATGATCATACACACAGACACGGAAAGAAAAAAAACAGGCAGAGGTATACTCCATGAGCTCAAAGAACCTGAAAACATCTTCAAACATTTTACAAAAAAGACCTTTTCAATCCATGACGCCGGGCGCATAACATCAACCCTTACGGAAGCTTATTGTACCGCCCTTTCGGGAAGGAAAGGCCCTGTCGTCGTATCAATACCTTACGTCTTATTCGAAAAAAAGGTATCCGCCGGACTCCCCGTGTCACTGGTCCTCAACGTTCAGAAAACGGGTACAACGGGGATTGCAAAAAACAGGATGAAGATTTCCCGGACAATCACCGATCTTGAAAAGATCCTCCATGGGAAAAAAAGGGTTCTCATGATCGGCGGGAAATCTCTGATGCTGAACAATATACAGCAGACCCTTGAGCGTATCTGTCTCGGCGCTTCCATTCCCTTCCTCGCAACCACCGGTGGCAAAGGTATCGTACGGGAAGATAGTCCATATTCCTTTGGCAATGTTATGAAAAAAGGGGTTGTGCGGGATATGGTCGCATCAGCTGATCTCGTTATCGCCGTCGGAACACGTCTGCGCGATGTGGATGCAAAAAGAAGAGGGGTGAAGATCCGGGAATTGGTCCATATCGATATCGACGACCAATGGATAGGGAAAAATTATCCGACACGGCTCGGCATTACTGGAGACCTTAAAGAGATACTCGATGAGCTTTACCGGGTTCTTAAAGGTAAAAAGTTCGAATGGGATCTATCGCATCTTAAAGACCTCATGTCCGACGAAGAAGCCTCTCTCCTTAAAAGGTCTTTTGCCTGCGCTGTAACAAAGCTTCTGCGGGAGACCATTCCGGAAAACACAATAACAGTATGCGATCTCAATACCCCATCATACTGGGCGGAATACTATCTTCCTGTTTATCATCAAAACACCTTCCTGATGCCCCGCGGTATATCACCGATATTCTATTCCCTGCCTGCAAGCATCGGCGCAAAGATAGGAAGACCTGACAGGCCCTGCCTTGCGCTGTGCGGGGACGGGGGTATACTCCCTGCGATAGGCGAGCTTGCAACACTGAAAAGATATGGCATACCCGTTGTTGTCTTTGTACATAATAATAATAGTTTTGGGATCCTGGAAGACGCCATGATCGACCGCTATAATCAAACAGGGTCTATGGTGCTCAACAGTCCTGATTTTGTAAAACTCGCGCAGTCCTTTGGGATCAGGGCCAAAAGGACAAAAACCCTGAAAGGGCTTCGTGATATCCTGCTGCGGGATATCACATGGGACGAACCCTACCTGATAGAGTTCGTGCAGCCCGTCTCCCCGCCACCCTGGAGGGTATGACAACTTCAGCGATCAGCTTAATAGATCCGTAAGTCGTGAGCCGAGAACAACCGTAATTCGTAATTCGTGAGACGTAAGTGGAAAAGCACAAGGTGCGGGGAGCGAAGCGACGTAGCGACCTCATAGGGTATGAATTATTAATGAGATTGCCGCGCTCCGCTCGCAATGACGCATTTACCTTTCACCGGGTTCACCCAATTACGAATTACGATTCACGAATTACGAGGGCCTTTCACCTTTTACGATATACGATCTACGGAATACGATATACGATTTCAGTTACGCCTTTTTATTGAGCACCTCGCGGACCTTTCTCCCTAGTATCTCAACGGAAAAAGGTTTTTGAACCGCGTCGAGGCCCTGTTCGACAATAAAATCCGTGTGAGCTTTGCCTATTTGATATCCTGTAATAAAAAGTGCTTTGATAGAGGGTTTTAAACCTTTTATCAGGGTATATGTTTCTTTACCGCTTAATCGCGGCATGACAAGGTCTATAATTACAAGGTCTATTTCATCCATCTTTTCCCGGAAGATATGAAGCGCCTCTTCACCGTCTGATGCAAGGATTACCCTGTAACCCAGCACGTTGAGCATCTCCGACGAGATCTCGCGCAACGTTGTATCATCCTCTACGATCAGTACCTGCTCGGTTCCTCCCGGAACGGGCTCGGTAAAGGATACCTCCTCCTGTTTTGCGTTGTCCACCGAAGCGAAATACACCCCGAATATTGTCCCCTTACCAATTTTGCTCTCCACGGTAACGAATCCTCCATGTTGTTTCACGATCCCGTATACCACAGAAAGACCGAGCCCTGTCCCTCCCCCGGATCTCTTTGTTGTAAAAAAAGGCTCAAAGATCTTCTTCACAGTCTCCGGATCAATACCTTCACCGGTATCTGAAACAGTAAGCACCGCATAACTGCCGGGCTTTGCGTCAACATGTGCAAGACAAAACTCTTCATCTACAATCTCAGAGGACGTCGATATTGTGAGCGTTCCACCTTCTGCCATGGAATCACGCGCATTGACAACAAGGTTAAGCAATATCTGGTGCACCTGCGCAATATCGACGTTTATTTTTGTCATGTTTGCAGCGGGTACTATCTTCATTTCTATGTTTTCGCCTATTACCCTGTTGACCATCTTTGTAAAATCGGCCACGATATCATTTAAAGAAACAACCTCAAAATTCAAGGTCTGGCGTCTGCTGAAAGCAAGGAGTTGCTTTACAAAATCCGATGCGCGAAACACTGCCTTTTCAATAGAAGACAGGTAACCGTTTGTTTTTTCGTCAAATGTGGTTTTCATTTTGATGAGCTGTGCGCCGCCGAGGATAATATTGAGGATATTATTAAAATCGTGGGCGATACCCCCCGCGAGTCTTCCCAATGTCTCCATCTTCTGTGACTCCAGCAGTTGCTGTTCGAGAAGCTTTAGATTCGTTATATCCCGCATCGTGCCGCGATAAGCCATGATCTTTCCTTTCTCGTCAAACACCGCGGTTGCATTCAGGGAGACGGTAACCTTCCGTCCGTCCTTTTTCTTCAGCGTAAGCTCAAAGCCGTTTACATGGCCTTCTTTCTCAATGGTTTTCCTGTAAAAATGCCGGTCCGCCTCACTCAGGTAAAGATCGTTGCCTATGTCAACCTTGAGGAACTCTTCTTTGGAGTCATAACCAAAAAGTTTTACCCCGGCGGGGTTGATATCAATCAGGTTTCCTCCCGGAGTTGTGATAAAGATAACATCTAACGATTCTTCAAAAAGAGTCCGGTATTTTTCTGCTGATTGCCTGATCGCTTCTTCGCCCAGTCTCGTCTCTGTTATATCGCGGACCGTTTCAATCGCACCGACAATATCACCGGATATATCATACAGGGGTTTTGCCTTTGCCCATATATATGCCCCTCTCTGTCCGAATGTAGGCACGAAGAGTTCTGTAAGAAGTGTGTCTCCTTCGCGCGCCACCGAAGGATACTGTTCCTCAATGGTCTTGTCCCCGATGTTTAGTGCCAGATCAACCAGGATAGGCCTTCTTTGGCCATAGAAGGGGATCGCGTACTCATAATCACCGGCCCCGACGATATCCTCTGCCCGTATTCCCGTGAATTTCTCCATAGACTTGTTCCAGGCAATGACTTTCCCGGCACGGTCAATAACCATGGTGGCGTCCGGCAGGTAATTCACGATGTCGGCTAATCGTCGCTGGGAATCCTCAAGCGCCCTCTGAGCAGTGACGTATCTGGTAATATCCCTTGCATGCCCGACAATGCCTATTATTTCATTTTCAGTACCAAAAATCGGCGTCTTATATACCTCTAAGTGCATAAAATTGTCCTTGAAATATCCATACTGATCAAACTTCCGGGGTGTTTTTGTCTCGTATATTATCAGGTCACTTTCAGTGCATTTCTTATCAAAATCATGCTGACATCCGGCATTCCGAACCGGCAGCGCTATCTCTGCATCAGTTTTGCCAATAACCTCGCTAATATCTTTTTCGCGGAATATCCGGTCGTTCATTGCCCGATTGACCAGGACAAACCTTCCTTCTCTGTCTTTTACCCAGATAAAATCAGCAATGGAGTCCGCCAGCATTTTAAATGAATCAAGTCCAAAGTTTATCAGTCCCCCTTTAATCCATTCTCCACCTGTTGAAAAACCTTCCCCCATATCTTCTCCTCAATATTATTATCCCCCCGCGAAAAACAGTCTGATTATTTTTTTACATTTTTTATTCGAAAAAAGACAAGGTTTTTTTGTATAATGCGCACATTTTTTATTATTTAAGTTACACATTGAGTATAACAATGTAATTTTACAATAATTTTATATCTGATAAAATGGTGGTCGACAGGTCCTATCGTATTAAAATAAATAGTTTGTACACAGTTTTATTATCTTTTACAGACCTCGCAATCAGGGTTCCTCTCAATCCTGATCTCCCGGAAGGTCATGTCAACACATGAAAAATAGAGCAGTCTGCCTGCAAGGAGTCCCTTCATCCCCAGGATGATCTTTAACACCTCCATTGTCTGGAGCGCAGCGACAACACACGGTACAGGGCCTATCACTCCTATGATTTCTCCCTTTTTTGTCTCATAAGGGAAGATACAGTGAAAACATGGTGTCTCTCCCGGGATAAAGGTCGTTACCATACCGTTAAAACCATTAACCCCCCCGTAGATAAAGGGTATCTTCATCTTCACGGAGGCAATATTAAGGGCCTTCCTGGTTTCCATGTTATCGGTAGCATCAACGATGATCGAACAATCACCCACAATATCGATGATGTTTTCTGCGCAGATCTCCTGTTGTATCGCTTCGATATGAATGTGTGGATTAAGAGAACGAAGTTTCGTCTCTGCCGAAGATGTTTTTGGAGAACCTATATCCTGCGTCCAGTGAAGGATTTGACGATTAAGGTTGGTCACATCTACATTATCCCTGTCCGCAATCTTCAGGCAGCCGATCCCGGCAGCGGCAAGATAATACGAAGATATGGAGCCAAGTCCGCCAAGGCCCGCTATGAATACCTTTGTCTGTTTTATCCTTTCCTGCCCGTCTTCCCCGACAGCGGGCATGATAATCTGCCTCGTATAACGGAGCAGTTCATTGTCTGATAATCCGTCCATGTCAACGTCTCCTTTTCTCATAGATTCTTACGGACAAGCCCATGCGTTGCATTATAATACTATAATACATTCGTTTGGCGTGAATAACAAGAGAGGCAGTGATAAACCGGTCGATAGTGAATAGTGAATAGTAGATAGCAGGCAAAAAAAAGCAGACCTAAGGAGTTGTCTCTTTTGTCTTTCGACTATCTACTATTCACTATCGACTATCGACTGCCTTATATCAGCCGGATAGAGTACTTTTCAATAAAATGGTGCGGGTAATAGGAGAGTTTGGCCTCGCGGAGGCCCGGTATCCCCAGGTCCTGTTCCCTGTTTATGTAGGTAACATTCTGCCACGATTTTTCACAGAACTGCTGGTTAATGACCGGATAGAGGCCAGGTATCTCAGGATCCGCCTTTTCAATATGTACCACGGCAGTCTCCGGGTTCAGGAGTTCACCTATGGTAAAAGCCCCTACCCTGCCCCCTATCTTAATGACACCGCCATGTACCTTTAGATCATGGAAATTGGTCAGGATCTCCTTTACTGCTTCCCACTCGCCAAGAAGGTCCATATCTTCCTCGCAGCGTTTTTGCAGACACCACTTATCCTGGAGCTCAAGACAATCCGCAATGTGTTTATCCTGTAAATCATCATAGGAAAAGCTGTAAGAACGAAACAACTGGTTTATATGATTCCGCTTGGAACGGTATCTGCTTCCGGTGAGCTGCACTAACTCCTCCCTGAGGTACACGTAGTCGAAATGATCACGGGCCGGCTCGCACGCAACACCCCCGGCACCTTCCAGTTCCGAAACAAGCGTTGTATCTGCCCGCTCTATCCTGGCGCCTTTTCGCGCGTTTCTCTCTCTTATCCAATCAAGGAACATGAGCGTCGCATCTTTCCTCGGAGGCGGACCGACAGGCCCGACCCCGCAGACATCGCCATCGCTCTCCCTGCAGGTAACAAGCAGCCAGTCTTTATATACAGACCATTCAAATCCGTAATGGGATCGCCAGATAAAAAGGTTTGTAAAGGTATATTCGGAAACCTGCGGCTTATAACGCCAGAGGCTGTTATGGAGAAATTCCCGGTCCTGCAGCTCGACACTCTTGAAATTCGGGAATTCCGGTATTATAAACATTACATTATAATTGAATACGAAAACCGGTTATTTGTCAAACGTGATGCTTTCAAAGGCGTTTCCCGCAAAAATATGATACTATTATGAAACAGCATATAAGATGAAACAGCATATAAGATGAAACAGCATATAAGGAATGATATGGAAAAAGAGATCAACAAGATAGAATATATAACACAATCACTGTCAGACTACCTGCAGGGTAAAGAAAAGGCCCTCGGCCTTTCTCTCATATCCTTTTTTTCCAGGGGGCACCTCCTTATTGAAGACCTGCCCGGCCTCGGGAAAACAACCCTTGCAATCGGCATAGCCAAGTCGCTTGGGTTAAGCTTCGGCAGGATCCAGTGCACGAGCGATCTCCTGCCCACTGACATTACCGGCCTTTCCATTTACAACAAAAGCGCCGGAGAATTTGAATTTCATCCCGGCCCTATTTTCAATAACATCGTCCTCTGCGACGAGATCAACAGGGCAACACCGAAAACACAGAGCGCGCTGCTCGAAGCTATGGAAGAAAAACAGGTTACCATAGAAGGGAAAACATACAAGCTCCCGAAGCTTTTCTGCGTCATCGCGACACAGAACCCTGCCGAACAGTTCGGTACATTCCCGCTTCCTGAATCACAGCTTGACAGGTTCATGATGAAGATCAGTATCGGCTACCCATCGAGGGATGCGGAAAAGGAGATCCTTAAGATCGGCAGCAAACGGGAAGAGATCTACCTTATCGAGCCTGTAATGAACCACGAAGAGGTCATGCACATACAGGAAGAGATCATCAAAAAGATCTACATATCTGACAAGATCCTCGATTATACCCTTTCGATCATACAGGCAACAAGGGGTAACGGGTACCTTTCAGCCGGCCTTTCAACAAGAGGGGCTCTGACGATTACGAACACCGCCAAAACGAATGCCTATTTCCGTGGAAGAGATTTCGTGATCCCCGAGGATATCAAGGAATTAGCCGAATACACCATTCCACACAGGGTCATATTCAAGGAAGAGTATGAGAACCTGAACAAACGGGAGATTATAAAATCTTTAGTAGACGAAATACCGGCGCCCCTGTAATAAAGATATCCAAGGCAGGATTTCTTTATATCCTCCTCACAATATTCCTCGGCATTGCCGCCGCGAATACCGGCAATAACCTCATCTACATGATCGTATCGGCGCTTCTGAGCTTCATGAGCATCTCCGGCATATTCGGTAAGAACAATCTGTCGAAGATTGCATTACATATCGATTTCCCGCAGGAGATATACGCGCACAATAAATTCCCCGTAAAGGTGACGATCAGAAACCTGAGAAGGTTTCTGCCGGCCTTTCTCATACGCCTCAAGACAGATTTTTTTGAAACCCTTTTTCCTTTCACCGATACAAGAGGGGAAGCAACTAAGTATGTCAGTATTTCTCTCCCGAAGCGGGGTCTCTATCACCTGAAAAGATCCACGATCAACTCTGTATTCCCTTTCAATTTTTTTACCCGCTTCCGTCAACTGGAGGGTAATATCGATGTCGTTGTGTTCCCCGAACTGAGACACTGCGAACTCTATGCGCTCTACGCAAAAGATAAAAAGGTAAAAGGAGAAAAGGCTTCAGACAAGATCGGCTTTGAATCCGATATTGTCTCCATAAGGGAGTATGTCCATGGAGACCCGCTCAAATACATTCACTGGAAGGCAACAGCAAAAACAGGAAAACTGAAGACAAAAGAACTCTCAACCCTCACATACCGGCCGATCGTTATCGATTTTGAAAAGGTCACCATCAGGGATATAGAAGAAAAGATATCATGCATCGCCTATTCGATCGTCCACTTGCTGAAAAAGAATATACCCATCGGTTTAAAGATAAACAACAGATTTTATGAACCTGGTACCTCCTACGCTCATAAAATAAGCATGCTGAAAGAACTTGCACTATACGACAATGACACAAAGAACGATCCCGTTCATACGAATTCCGGCGGTGTGGCGGTATGATATTAAAAAACATCCAGCAGATCAAAATAGAATATGCCGTGAACATCATCTCCTATCTTATAGGCATCATAGGATTCGTCGGTATCTACGAGCATATCTACGGCGGGTATTCTATCTTCTTTCTTTTCACGCTCCTTATCTCTATATACTTTGAATACAGGAAGAGCTTTTATATACCGCGCTGGATACTGACCGTATTCTCTGTCCTTGTTATCCTTTTCTTTCTCTATAAATTTGATTCCAGCGAGCTCATAACACAGACGCTCGAAGCCCTCCTCGTGCTGCTCGGGATAAAGTTCCTCGAAAAAAAACAGGTCCGGGACTACATGCAGATATACGCCATCGCATTATTTCTCCTGTCAGGCCTGGGGCTTATGACACTGGGCATCGACTTTGTTATCTATTTTCTTATCCTTATCTTTCTTCTTTCCGTCGCATTCGTACTGCTCACCTACTACGCGCAGGACAACACGCTGGAATTTTCGAAAAGATCAATGGTGAAATTGATAGTAAAATGTCTCTGGATACCACTTCTGGCCATTCCGCTTTCCGTGGTGATGTTTGTTATCTTGCCCCGCACCCAGTATCCGCTCCTCGATTTTCTCAACAGGCCCGACAGGGCGAAAACAGGATTCACCGATAGAGTAAGGCTCGGTGAGGTTTCGAATATTCAGGAAGATGCGAGTATCATATTCAGGGCCAATATGGAAAAGGTTGACGAAAACATCCTCTACTGGAGGGGCATTGCACTTGACTACTTTGACGGAACCTCATGGAGAAGCTTTGAAAAACGTCTTTTTGTCGCTAATGCAAAAACAAGGATAGAGGGTA
>JAQTNJ010000092.1 GCA_028713955.1 Syntrophorhabdaceae bacterium | reverse complement strand
CTTCCACACCGCTGTCGTTCCCGGTATCGAGTTCGGGAAAGAAGGCTACGTACGCCTCTCCTTCGCAACCTCAATGGAGGTCATTCAGAAAGGCCTCGACCGGATCAAAAATGCAGCGGCGGAGATGAGATAATGCCGTAAGGCGTGAGCCGATAAAAAAATAAGATACGTTGGGCGTTCGGAGTTCAGCGTTCGGCGTACCAGTTCATCACGTTCATTTTACACTTTAATCAACTCTTCAATCCACGCTGAATGACTGTCAATATCCCACCATACCAACTGAAAACGCAGAAGGTTGAAGTTTTCTGAAACTTGTGTTATCAGAAGAAAGGAGATAAGGGGAAGGCCGTTGAAGATCCTTGTTGTTGAAGATGAAAAGAAGGTTGCAAACTTTGTAAAAAAGGGTTTGCTGGAAGAGGGCTATGTCGTTGATGTGGTGTATAACGGCAGGGACGGCCTGAATTTTGCTACAGACCGGTCGTACGATCTCATCATTCTCGATATCTACCTTCCCGGGATTGACGGCCTCACGATTCTAAAGAAGCTCCGGGATGGGAAGATCAGGACCCCTGTCCTCCTTTTGACGGTAAGGGCCACCATCGAGGACAAGGTCCTCGGCCTCGATTCAGGGGCGGATGATTATCTCACAAAGCCTTTTGCCTTTGAAGAGCTCATCGCAAGGGTGCGGGCGCTTTTGCGACGGAAGAGAGACGCTGATGAAACGGTCATCCGGGTCGCCGATCTGGTACTCGATCCTGTCCGGCGCATTGTTACAAGAAAGGGTCAGGAGATTGCCCTGACGCTGAAGGAATTTTCTCTTCTTGAATATCTTATGCAGAATGCAGACCGCGTATTGACCAGGACGATGATAATCGATCATGTATGGAACTATGATTTTGACACAGAGACAAACGTCATCGACGTCTATGTCAATTATCTGCGGAAAAAGATCGACGCCGGTCACGACGTAAAGCTTATCCACACGGTAAGGGGTGTGGGATACATTCTGAAAACAGGGTAGGTATGCGTTTACGTTCTATAAGGTTCAGGCTCACCATATGGTACACCGGCATTTTGGCCGTCAGCTTCCTTATCCTCGGAGGCATCAGCTATCTGCTTGTAGCGTACACGCTCTATGAGGAGACAGATTCGGCGCTCAGAAGTGTTGCGATGGCCCTTGCCGAACATGCAAAAGATAATACGAGGAGGTATTCCGCCCCTGATGTGGATGAGATATTCCGCCGTTTTTTCGGGTTTCCGCCGACCGAGCGCTATTTCGATTGGTTCGACCCGTTCGGAAATCATGAAAAAGGTTTTTCCGACCAAAAGGGGTACCCTCTTACGGAGGAAGCAAAGGAGAACGCCCTGAAGGGTATTGCCACCTTCGAGACAATAACGCTTGCCGGCGCATATCCGGTCAGGGTCCTCACATGGCCTGTAGCCGAATCCGGAAGGCTTATAAATGTTGTGCGCGTGGGGATGTCGAGAAAGGGTTTTTACAGCGCCATGTACCGCTTTCTTCTGATTGTTCTCGTACTCCTCCCCGTCGCACTGCTGTTTGCAGGAGGAGGCGGGTGGATACTTGCACGCAGGGCCTTGAAACCGGTGGACCGTATGACCGAAACAGCGAGAAAGATCGGCGCAGGGCAACTGGATGAGCGCCTGGAACTTGCCGGCACACAGGACGAACTTGACAGGCTCGCAGAAACCCTGAATGAGATGCTTGGCCGCCTGTACGATTCCTTTGCAGAGATGCGCCAGTTTACGGCTGACGCCTCCCATGAACTGCAAACGCCGCTGACCATTCTCAGGGGCGAGATAGAGGTGGCCCTCCGTTCGCAGAGAAGCCCGGAAGAGTATGCGACAATATTAAAAAGCGCACTGGAGGAGACAGAGCGAATCTCCCGTATCGTAGAGGAACTCCTCCTCCTTGCCAGGGCGGATGCCGGGGTCCTCAGGATGGATTCGCAGCCCGTTGACCTTGTCCGTCTTGTTGAAGAGGTACTGGACCAAACCGCTCCCCTTGCCCGGAAAAGGTCAATAAACCTGGTCATGGGTAACACGGAACCCCTCGAGACAACAGGAGACCTTGTGCATCTGAGACGCCTCCTCCTCAACCTTGTTGATAACGGAATAAAATACACCCCTCCCGGGGGCGCGGTAAAGGTTTCAATTGAACGGAAGGGCGAGACAGCGATCCTGAGCGTTCAGGATACCGGCATCGGTATCCCTCCCGAGGAACAGGAGAAGGTCTTCCAGAGGTTCTTCCGGTCGCAGGAGGCGCGTTCCGCAGGACAGGGAGGGTCGGGTCTTGGTCTCTCGATTGCGAAGTCCATCGCCGAAGCACACGGGGGAAAACTCGAATTCGAAAGCACACCCGGTAAAGGAAGCATCTTCAGGGTCTCTCTCCCATTACGCTCGCAGCCGGCCTGATGACCGTATATCGTATTTCGTATATCGTATATCGAAAAACCCGTAAGGCGTGAGGCGCAAGGGAACTAAGGCATAGCGCAAAGCGCATGGCGCATAGCGGAACACCTGTGAGGGAAAAAAGCGGCTCATAGTTCTTGATTAAAAAGTTCTAATCCTGCTCTAATCTCGTCTTAATGTTGCTCCATTATTATTATCTGCAAGGGAATCATAAAACCCTGAGTCTCCGAAAGGGATATTCCCGAAAATCAAAACAGGAGGACATTCTATGATGTACCGGATTAAAAACTATTTCAAGGACAGGCATTTCGGGCTCCCAACCCTCGCAGGAATAGCCTTCGTGTTCCTGCTCACAGGTCTCCTTATGGCATCATCATTCAGGCTTACGGGGAATTCGCAGGCACTTACCACTTCGACACCGGCAGTAGTACAGGGTGTCCCGGCATCATTTGCAGACCTTGCGCAGAATCTTGGTCCTACAGTCGTAAATATCAAGGTGACCAAGATTGAGACAACAGGATTTCCAGGGGGGTCAGAGATGCCGGAAGGACCTTTCGGGGATATGTTTAAACGGTTCTTCGGTGATATGCAGCGTTCGCCTGAGGCGTATAAAACCCAGGGTGCAGGATCAGGCGTGATCATAGGTAACGACGGGAAGATCCTTACAAACAACCACGTTGTGGAAGGAGCGAAGGAGATTGTTGTCACGATGAGTGATAAGCGGGAATACAAGGCAAAGGTGCTCGGACGCGACCCGAAGACAGACCTCGCGGTGCTGAAAGTGGATGCCCGGCCCCCCTTCAAGTCGGCAACCCTTGGCGACTCCGATGCGTTGCGCGTGGGTGAGTGGGTTCTTGCAATCGGAAATCCCTTCGGGCTCAGCAACACGGTCACATCGGGGATTGTAAGCGCAAAAGGGAGGGTGATAGGCGCCGGCCCCTACGATAATTTTATTCAAACGGATGCACCTATCAATCCGGGGAATTCAGGCGGTCCCCTTTTCAATATGAGGGGGGAGGTAGTCGGTATAAACACGGCCATCATTCCAAACGGACAGGGCATCGGATTCGCAATCCCTGTGAATACGGCGAAATCTCTTGTTCCTCAGCTTGAAAAAGGAAAGGTTACGCGGGGCTATCTCGGTGTTCAAATCCAGGACGTTACACCTGAGCTTGCCGCCTCCCTCGGCCTCGGAACGGCTAAAGGCGCACTGGTAAGCGATGTGATCAAGGGTGGTCCGGCCGAAAAAGGAGGTGTCAAACGCGGGGATGTGGTCGTGTCTTTTAACGGCAAAGAGATAAAGGATAGTCACGCACTGCCGTCGGTCGTTGCCTCAACACCGGCAGGAAAAGAAGTCCCGATTCGTGTGATACGCGACGGGAAAGAAACGTCACTGCAGGTAAAGATAGAAAGACTCCAGAATGAGGAAACCCCCGGGCTGCCTGCAGAAGAAACCTCCCAGGGCAAATGGGGTTTGCAGCTCCGGGATATGAATGCCGCAACGGCACGCCAGATGGGCATCAAAAAGGATTACGGGGCATTGGTTGTCGGTGTCAGGCCGGGGAGTCCGGCAGAGGATGCCTCTATCCAGAGAGGAGATGTGATCCTTGAGGTTAACCGCAAACCGGTAAAAACAGTGGAAGATATGAAGACCGAAATAGCAAAGTCAAAAGATAAAGGCTCTCTTCTCCTGCTTGTCGAGAGGAACGGGGGAACCATTTATCTTGTTTTGAAAGGGTAACACCCCTTCCTGCCAAAAGAAAATATAGTCAGATCGCTGCTTGCAGTCGGTCATCGGCCGCAAGCAGCGAAAAAAAACATCTCAGGATTACCGGATATTTACCTGAAATAGCGCTCTTCCCGACAACATAATTCAAGGTCTTTTGCCGGTTTTGATATAGCGAAAATAATCGGCAATGATCTCGCGATGGTCAAAAGCAATTGTATCAGGCAGTGAACCTTCAGCAAAGATCTCTGCCTTCCTCGCATCGTCCCTGCCCGCGAGCGTCCCCTTCCCGTCTCCGATAAAAACCACAGATACCGTGTGAAAACGCGGGTCCCTGTCCGGCTTTGAATATGCATGGAACTGTTCGACAAGCGTCACGTCGAGGGAGGTCTCTTCTTTTGCCTCACGGACTGCGGCATCTTCGAGAGACTCGCCGATGTCTACAAAACCTCCCGGGATTGCCCATCCTGGAGGAGGATTCTTCCGCTCGATCATCACGATCCCGCCATGGTAGCGGATGATGATGTCAACGGTAACAAAGGGTGTCTTCAACTCATTCAACATGATAAAATAAGTATATCGTATATAGTATATCGTATATCGTGACTTATGTAACCCATGTTATTAGCTTAGTCTCTTTAGCAATGAAGATAGCATTTTCGATGCATGTTCTATTTTTTCGGAGATATTTGCAAGCTCAGCTTCACTGGTAAAACTAAGCTCTTTTGCGATGATGAACTGTGTTTCAAGCTCCGCAAGTGATGCCAGCGCGATATAAAGGAACTGTTTATTTTCTTTAATGTGAAATCTTTTAAAACCTTCCGCGATATTAGACGGTATTGAGACCGCTGATCGCTTTATCTGTGTTGTTAAACTATATAATTCTTCTTTAGGAAATTTTTTCGTCAGTGCATAAGCATCGATAACGATCTCTATCCCTTTCTGCCACACCCTCAAATCTTTAAAACTTTTAATTTTATTCATGTCCCCCCCCCATATTGATATAACGATATACGATATACGATATACTGTTCTTTACAGGGATACACCACTTATGATATTCATCTGCAACGATGGATTTCGATATTATCATAGATAGCCATACGCACTGGGGCCCTTCCGTCACGCTCGGCACAGATGTGACTACCGGGGAATTACAGCGTCAGCAGGAAGATACGGGCATCACGCATGTTGTCATCATGCCCTTCCCTTCAACTGCGATTGCGAATAATGAGATCAATGTGCGGCTCCTGAATGAATCAAAAAAGATTGCGGACTTCATCCCCTACCATTACATCCGTGAAAATTATGACGAGGCAGGTTTCGATCCGATCCCTGCGCCGTACTACGGAGGAAAGTGGCACTGGATGAGGGGATGGCAGGATTCCGCATCGGACTACAAAGTGCTCAATGATAAGGATCTGCCCGGTCTTGTTGAAAAGATACGAAAGATTGGCAAGCCCGTTATCTTCGAAGAGGAGCTCGCGTTTACAGAACGCTTCGTCGATATGTTCGAAGGGCTGCCGCTCATCATCCCCCATCTCGGCCTGCTCGGAGGGTATCCGGGAGATTTTCTACAGAGTTTCAAAGACAAAAAGACCATCTGTTTTGATACGGCCCTTGCTTCACAGGATATGATCTACGAGTTTGTAAAAACGGTCGGTCCTGAAAGGGTACTTTTCGGTTCTGATGTTCCCTTCGGCTCTATGAGAAGCGAGCTCTCCAAGGTCCTCGCCCTTCCCGTCTCACGCGAGGACAAGGAACTGCTGCTCTATAAGAACTTCATCCGGCTCACGGGATATAAACCGTAAACCGTATATCGTATATAGTACATAGTATATCGTCGGTTCCCGGATCAGTCGGAATCGTTTATTATGTCCTTGCAGTTTACGATATACGATCTACTATATACGATATACCGCCTTTACAGTATCAGTCTTTGCGGGTCTACCTCTTCCCTCAGGATCCGCAGGTCTTCTGCCGATGGCGGTTCTGCTTCGCGGGCGCGTGAAACATCGATCGGGAAGCCTGTATTCTCAACAATTGTATCGATGGCGATGCCGGGATAATACTCTGCAAGGTACATCTCCTTTGTAGTGTCGTCAAACTTCATGACGCAGAGATTGGTGACAACGGCAAGGGCCCCGCCTCTCTGGAGGCCGAGGTTCTTACGCGAGTCTCCGCCCTGATACCATCCCACGCTGGTCAGGTAGTCAAGTTTCTCGACGAACCGCCGCTTCTCGTGTTGCATGAATGTGATAACCCCTGATGCAAAGGAGGAGACATCACATGCCCCGCCGCTTCCCGAGAATCTCGTCTTTGGCCTCCAGTAGTCACCGATTACCGTTGTATTGAGATTTCCGTATTTATCGATCTGGGCTGCGCCGAGGAATGCTATGGTATGGAGCTTCCTGTGACCCACTATAGAGAATGCCTCAATGAGGCCTGAATTTAAACACGTTCCGTACATGACCCTGAGATCTGAAACAGCCATCGGTATCTCTTCAAGGGACGGGTCAATACCGCCTGTCTCGAAAAAGACAACCGCCTTCGGTGCATATATCCTCTTTGCTGCCGTAGCCGCAAGCATTGATACGCCTGTGCCGGCAAAAACAATGTCGCCGTCTTTAATGAACCTTCCTGCGCTGATTGCCATCATTTCGTTATCAGTATAGTTCGCCATTCTGAAACCTCCCTTATTTCCTGTCCAAACCTGCTGCGTATCCCAGCACAGGGTTTGCCTTTATCTTGAGCAGGTTTTCTACACCGACCTTGCCAAGATACTCATCATAGGATGAAACACCATATACCCATTCTTCAAGGTACTCCCTGAAAAGCCTGTCATCTTCAGCGACCTTTTTATAAAGGTTCAGGTGTTTCGGGTCGTAATCATAGAACGCGTAACATCCCGTCGGATGGGCACCGTAAGGGACTTTCACAATGGCATCGATAAAAAATGGAGGAAGGGTATTCTGGTCAGGGTCGAGCCTGATGAACGAGCGCGGCACGATCTCTTCGCAGGTCACGATGACGATATCGGCTGATTTTGCCTGTTCGATATCGGCAAAGGTAAGCCCTTTTACTCTTACCGTGCCGTCTTCCCCTACATACTGGGCGTGAATAAGGGCAACGTCCGGATTTAGTGCAGGAAGGAGCACAACCCGGTCATCCTCTCCATTAAAGGGGTTCTGCATGAGAGAAAATTTCTTTGATGCAACCTTTCTCTGTCCTCTCAGTTCTTTCGGAAATCCTTCATATTTCAGCAGGTCTGAACCAAGCCCCGACTTTGTAGGGATGAAAGGGATACCGAGGGCGCCTGCGAGAAACCTCAAACTCATCTGATAGTTGGAATAGTCCTCAAACTGGATCTCACCCCTCTGGATCGCCTTTTTGAACCTGATACAGGTAGGCGCGTACCTCCCGTTGCCGCCGTACGCTATCTCCAGCCGTTTCACGCAACCGGCGCCGATGAGGACATCGAGCGCCTGCCCGTGGGAATGGCATACGAGATGTATGTCCTTTATGCCCTGTCTCACGATCTCGTAGGCGATTGCCATGGGATTTCTCACAACGGTAAACCCTCCGATGGCAATCTGACTGCCATCCCTGATGAATCTTTTGACCGCCTCATCAAGCGTCATCAGTTTATCTCCAATCTCCGGATATTTACTCATCTTGTATACTCCTTTTTTTAAAGATCAATTATCTTCTATCATTAACTATATTTGAGGGTCAAGTTCTATTTTTCACAAGAAATAAATCAACTAAGAACCGTATACCCCGCCTTCTTCACGCTTGCCAGTGTCCCTTACCCTATATTATAATGTTCAAACTCTCCAATGAACAGAACCGCTAAATCGTATATTATTATCATTTTGCTATTTTTCATCGTTTCCGGTGGATTCATTCCGGTTAAGGTCATAACTATTACAACAGTCGACGGTGTCGCGAGATTAGTCAAAATGGTCCACGATGGGGATACTATCATGTTGTCGCACATCAATTCAATCTACGATGCAAAGGTTGAAGAGGTTCTGCGGGTGGAGGGACTTAACTTCTGCCTCGCGGAAGTAAAGACAGATTCATACGGGGTTAAGGAATATTATGGGATCACGGAAGGAATTCAACCACGGTCATGGAAAGAGATCCGGTTCTATAATAGCGCCGTAAGGCACTTCAGTCTTGCCGTTAATGACAAAGAGTTCAATATTAGAAAATTTACCGATTCTTTATTAATTATCAAATTGCAAAAAACCCGTCTCCATAAGTATTTTAGCCTGTTGATTTTTAAAGATTGTACACTATTCTGAAAACAAGTGAAACCCGTAACATATTGTTACAATTTGTTTGACAACAATATTGTTTATTAGATAGTATTGAAACAAAAAAAGAGGAGGTTCGCAATGAGAAAAGCATTGGTTCTTTTAGTAACGTTGGCAATTGTCTTTCTCGGGATTCAGCATGCTGACGCACAGCAGAAACAGAGATTAACCATAGCCACTGGCGGTACCGGAGGGGTATATTATCCTTACGGTGGAACTCTCGCTGAGATCATCAACAAAAAGGTACCGAATGTCAATGCAACTGCAGAAGTCACCGGCGCCTCTGTGGAAAATGTGAGACTTATTGGGAAAATGGATGCCACCTTTGGTCTTGCCATGAATGATACCGTATATCAGGCATATGCCGGCGAAGGCAAGTTCACAGGAAAGAAGATCGACTCCCTCAGAACCGTCATACAGATGTATCCGAACCTCTACCATGTTGTTACATTGAAAAAATACCCGATCACCAAACTTACAGATATCAAGGGGAAAAAGGTATCTGTCGGTGCACCCGGCAGTGGTACAGAATATAAAACAAACTTAGTCCTGCCGGTAATCGGCATCAAATACGCCGATTTCAAGGTCTACCGCCTTTCCTTTGCTGAAAATGCTACACAGATGAAGGATGGTATAATCGATGTGGGTATCTGGTCTGTTGCTCCACCGACATCTTCAATCATTGACCTTGCAACGACACATGATATCCGTTTCATTCCCTTTAGCAAGGAAGAGGTAACGAAGGTCGAAAAGGCATATCCGTATTACTCGGAGTGGGTAATACCGAAGAATACGTACAAGGGGCAGACCGAAGACGTCCTCACAATAGCGGTCTGGAACTCTGTGGTTTGCAACAAGGATCTGCCGGATGATCTCGTATACAAGATCACAAAGGCAATCTTCGAAAACAAGAAGATGCTCGTTGATACACACAAAATAGCAGAATTTACAACAGCTAAAGCCTCGGCAACGAAAAGCCCTATCCCGGTCCATCCGGGGGCATTGAAGTATTATAAGGAGATAGGGGTTATTAAGTAGCAGGGAAGGATGACGGGGGTGATTGAAAACCCGAGAGAGGTAGCTAACGATGCCTAAGGTTCTTTCTATTATTGCTATTGTTTTTGCTGTTTTCATGTCGCTCTTTCATCTTTATACCGGCGCCGTGGGGAGCCTCGATCCGTGGTCCCAGAGGGTTATACACCTTACGCTTGGTTTTGTTATTGCCTTCCTCACATTCCCGGTTATCAAGGGGAAGAAGGTGGGGGTCCTTGAGATCATCCTTTCAATACTAAGCCTGGCGAGCGGTCTTTACATTATTCTCAACATGGATGCCATTATTGACAGGGCAGGGATGCCCGGTACCTGGGACATTGTATTCGGTGCCCTTACGATCCTTCTTGTACTCGAAATGACGAGACGGGTGATCGGACTTGCCCTTGTTATTGTGTCCGTGTTATTTCTGCTGTATGCCTATTTCGGGCCATATCTTCCTGAGGCCATAGCTCACAGAGGGTACGACATAGAACGTATAACGGCACATATGTACACAACCCTTGAGGGGATCTATGGCGTACCCATCGGTGTTTCAGCAACCTTTGTTATTCTCTTTGTCATCTTCGGGGCATTCCTTGAGGCCACGAAGACAGGTGATTTCTTCATAAACATTGCCAATTCGATCGCGGGGAAGACGAAGGGAGGCCCGGCAAAGGTGGCGGTTATATCGAGCGCCTTTTTTGGAACTATCTCGGGAAGCGCCGTTGCGAATGTTGTCGGAACTGGAACATATACAATACCCTTAATGAAGCGGACGGGGTATGCACCCCATTTTGCAGCATCGGTTGAAGCGGTTGCATCCAGTGGGGGGCAGTTGATGCCCCCTGTTATGGGCGCCGCTGCATTTGTCATCTCAGAGATGACGGGGGTAAGCTATCTGACGATCTGTCTTGCAGCGGTCATCCCCAGTCTTCTGTACTATATGGGGTTATTCACCGCGGTTCATGTCGAGGCACGGAGGATAAATCTCAGGGGGTTGCGGGGTGACGAGGTGCCGCCCTTCTGGGGTACCCTGAAAAGCCAGGGGTATCTTGCTATATCAGCGCTGGTGCTTATCTACTTTCTTGCCGTTAAACTGACATCCCCTTCCTTCGCAGCCTTCTGGGCCATCATCGCATCTATCATATTGAGCTCAATTAAGAAAAGCACAAGATTGAACCTGAAGGGATTGATCAAAGCGTTGGAAATGGGCGCAAAGGGAGCGTTAAGTGTGGTTGCAGCCTGTGCGGCAGCAGGTATCGTCGTGGGTGTGGTGACCCTTACCGGTCTCGGTCTGAAATTCTCCGGAGCTATTATTGCACTTGCACATGGCAATATCTACCTCACGTTGTTTTTCACCATGATATCGTCCCTTATCCTCGGGATGGGTCTGCCAACTACTGCAGCTTACATCATTTGTGCGATTCTTGCTGTACCTGCCCTTACAAATCTCGGGATCAATGTCCTGGGTGCTCACCTGTTTGTCTTCTATTTTGCTATTATTTCCGCCATTACACCACCGGTTGCACTTGCTGCTTATGCCGGTGCCGGCATTGCAAAGAGCGATCCGATGAAGACAGGATGGACTGCGTGCAGAATAGGGCTTGCCGCCTTTATCGTGCCATATATGTTTGTTTTCAGCCCGGCACTTCTGATGCAGGGAAATGTCTTCCAGATTGTCTGGGTAAGCGCGACCGCGTTAGTGGGTACCATATTCCTTGCCTGCTCGACGATCGGATGGTTGTTTGCTCCTTTGTCGAAATGGGAAAGACCCCTGCTCTTTATCACGGCTTTACTCCTGATTGAGCCGGGGATCATAACGGATATTATTTCAATTATGGCCTTTATCCCGGTTTTCTTCAACCAGTTGCGGCTTGTAAAGCTAAACAGGAATCTACAGGAAACGAACGCATAAAAAAGATAAGATTAAGGGGAAAGAAAAAGGCCGGCGAAATGCCGGCCTTTTTTGAGTACATTTATTTTTTTATGAAACCTTTTCGAGAGCAAGTGTTGCTGCACCCAGTGCGCCTACGATCTGGGGTTCAACGTGGATCTTCAAGGGCATATTCAGCGCGGCTTCAAGGGCCTTCACGACACCGATATTCTTTGCAACCCCGCCTGTCATAATGACCTCTTTCTCAGCTCCGCCAATTCTGCTGATAAGACCCATAGTCCTGTCTGCGATAGCCTTGTGAATACCATAC
>JAQTNJ010000091.1:2970-11891 GCA_028713955.1 Syntrophorhabdaceae bacterium | reverse complement strand
TTCCTGGCTTCAGGTGACAGGTCCCTGCATGTCCCGTCATACCTCGGCGGCTCTCCCTTGTGCAGGGCCTCCTTTCGCTTTCTTTCGAGCTCTTCCTCGCGGCAATAGCACCTGTAGGCGCGACCTTTTTCGAGGAGGTCTTCCGCGTATGCGTGGTAGACCGCCAGCCTGTCTGTCTGCCGCACCGGGCCTTCGTCCCAGGAGATCCCGAGCCACTTCAGGTCATCCAAAATGGATGCTTCGTAATCCGCAGCAGATCGCTCAATATCCGTATCTTCGATGCGGAGAATGAACCTTCCCTGCTCCTTCCGTGCGAAGAGGTGGTTCATCAGCGCCGTTCTTGTATTTCCGACGTGAAGATGGCCCGTGGGGCTTGGGGCAAATCTCACCCTAACCATAACAAACTTGCGCTTCGATTATCATATTTCCTGACTTGCTTCGAGGAGTGCGATTGCGTGTACGGCAATGCCTTCTTTTTCACCAATAATGCCGACCCCTTCCGCGGTTTTCCCCTTGACGTTCACCATCCCCTTGCCGATCCCCATAATATGGGCGAGGTTTCTTCTGATCACTTCTCTATGATGAACTATCTTCGGTTCTTCCGCAATGACTATGGCGTCTATATTAACGACCCTGAATTTTCTTCGTTTCATTATATCAATAACGAAAGAGAGTATCTTCTCGCTGCTGATGTCCCTGATCGACTCATCAGTATGGGGAAAATGAAAACCAATGTCCGCTTCGGCCATTGCGCCGAGAATGGCATCACAAATGGCATGGGTAAGCACGTCCCCGTCAGAATGGCCCAAAAGGCCCTTGTCATGCGGTATCTCAACCCCGCCGAGATACAGTCTTCTCCCTTCTACGAGGCGATGAAAATCATACCCTATGCCGATTCTCATAGATTGCCCTTGAGCTGTGAGAGCATACCCCTTGCGATGATGAGATCTTCCGGCGTGGTTATTTTGATATTGTAAGGAGAGCCTTCGATAACCTTTACCTTTTTCCCCATATGTTCAAGAAAGGTCGCATCGTCATACCCGTAAAGTTTCTTTGCCGCGCCTTCCCTGTAGGCCTTCGTGATAAGGTCGTACTTGAATGTCTGCGGGGTCTGAATGTGCCAGAGGGAATCTCTTTCCAGGGTTTTCTGGACAAAACCCTCTTTCGAAACGATCTTGATGGTGTCTTTCACGGGAAGTGCCGGAATAACGGCATCGAAGACCTCCATAAGAAAGATGCCTTTATCAATAAAAGACGGGGAAACAAAGGGTCTTGCGCCATCATGTATGATAACAATATCGCAGGGGTTTTCTATGGCTTCAAGGCCGTTTCTCACGGAATCCTGCCTGAGCCTTCCGCCGATAACCAGTTTCAGGACCTTGTTAAAACGGTATGTTTCAAGAATTTCTTCCTGAATCATCGGAAGGTCCTTCTGGTTCACAACAAGGTAGATGCCGTCTACTGCCCGGCACTCTTCAAAGATCTGAAGGGTATGTACTATGATGGGCTTATTGTCAATGAGCAGAAACTGCTTGTTTGTAGCTGCCCCCATCCTCTTCCCTGCACCACCTGCAAGGATGATTGCCAGCGTCCTCATAAATTTACCGGGCCTGTTCCTTTAGTTGATATTCGTCGGGAAAATAGAATTCTTTTTCGGCCTGCTCTTTCAGTTTTGCAAAGATCATCCGGCCCGATGTAGTCTGAAGTACGCTGGTAACAACTACATCAACAGATTTGCCGAGGAGCTTCTTTGCGTCATCGACAACGACCATGGTGCCGTCATCGAGATAACCTATGCCCTGTCCATGTTCTTTCCCTTCCTTGAGGATCTTGACGTTCATCTGTTCACCTGGCAGCATGGCAGGCCTTAAAGAAGCGGCGAGTTGATTCATATTAAGCACTTCTATCCCCTGAAGCTCTGCTACCTTGTTCAGGTTATAGTCATTGGTTAAGATCTTGCCGGTCAGCTTCTTCGCAAGGGCTATCAGCTTTGTATCCACATCCTTAAGCTTCGGGAAATCATAGTCCACGATCTTGACCTTGACAAAGGTTTGTTTCTGCAGCCGGTGGAGTATATCGAGACCCCTCCTCCCCCTGGTTCGCTTCACGGTATCACTGTGGTCTGCAATATGCTGAATCTCATAAAGGACAAACTGGGGGATCACGAAGGTCCCGTCTATGAAACCCGTTTCACAGATGTCCGCTATCCTGCCGTCGATGATCGTGCTTGTATCAAGGATTTTCACGTCCTCGTCGTTTTCCATCCTGTCAAGGAGGGGAACCTTCGAAAGATCAAGGGTCTTGCTCTTTTCCTTCCCTATCCTGAAACCGATATAGCCCATAACAAAATAAAAGAGGATATATATCGGCAGCGTTATGGGTATGTCTTTGATAAGCGCCAACAGTAACCTGGAGATAAAAAGATCTGCGACGATCAGGCTTATGGTCGTTCCCAAAAGGCTCCCGAAGATGATCTTCAGCGGAATGTCTTTCAGCTTTTCTTCCAGCTTCAGGATCATATACCCGAAACCGATGCCAAGGACTGCGCCGAGCAAAGCCCAGAGGTTGTTCGAAGAGATCTCTCTTAATATGAAGTACCCTGAGATTGTGGTAACAGCAACCAGAACTATCTGAAGCAATAGATCCAAAGTCAGCCCTTGTGATTATTGTTATTATTGTTCGAGAAGATCTTCTCGAGTTCTTTTTCTATCTTTTCCTCGTTTGTGGCGAGCGCGATAGAGAGTTCTTTTTTAATAAGGTTTCTTGCTGTCTCGAACATCTTCTTTTCCCCGAAGGAAAGTTCTTTCCAGTGTTTCAGGCCGTATAGCTCCTTCAACACTGTGGCAACTTCGAAGATGGAGCCGCTCTTGATCCTCTCCATGTAATCTTTATAGCGCCTGTTCCATGGCGAGTTGTCGTGTACCATGTTCTTGTCTTTCAGGATCTCATACACCTTCTTTACCTGACCGGAGGCAATGACAGCCCTGAGACCCGCGTTGTCAGCACCATCAACGGGGATCATGATCGTCATGTCGGTATCGAGAATCCTGATAATATAAAAGGACTGCTTCGTGCCTGAAAATGCCTTCTCTTCAATAGACTCTATCTTCCCAACACCGTGACCTGGATAAACAGCAATTTCTCCCACATGAAACATCGTGCCTCCAATCGACGATTGTTGTTTTATTATTTTTCGTCTCACTATCTTACCATAAACATAGAAAAGAATTCAATAAGTATTTGTTTTCATATCATTAATTTTGTATACAATCATACTGCCGGCGCGGGAATGCGCATGCTCTCCCCTTCTCGCATCAAAAATCAGGGCAACCGGGGTGCCCTGCGGGGCGCCGTTGGGGATCGAAGGAATGGGGCGACGACATTGTCTTTTGATCGAATTGTCCGGATTAAAGATCAGGTCTGTTTTTTTGAAGCTCCTGCAGTTTATACTTCAGGTCATTAACAAGCCGGGTGAACCCCTTTTCTGTGGCCATATCAATGGCTGTTTTGCCGTGATTGTTCCTCGCGGTAATGTCTGCGCCCCTTGTTATGAGAAGGTTTGCCATCCCCACATACTTGCCCGCGATGGCGCAGGTAAGGGGTGTATCGCCCTGCCGGTCCGCGATATTTATGTCTGCGCCACTTCCTATAAGGAGATTTGCGGCCTCGACCTGACCGTTCTTGCAGGAACACATAAGGGGGGTGTCGCCGTTTGAGTCCTTCACGTTCACTTCAGCGCCCCTTGAGGTCAATAGCCGTATAACCCCTATATGCTTGTTCCAGCAGGCATATGTAAGGGCGGTCAACCCCTGTCTGTTTTTGACATTGCAATCAGCGCCCTTATCGATAAGGACCCTCGCGGTGTCAGTGAACCCATTCATGGCGGCATACATGAGCGGCGTGGAACCGTTTTCGTCTGTGGCGTTGACCTCGGCGCCCTTTTCTATGAGGAGCGATTCACTCTCAACGCTGCCTTGTTCGCAGGCTTTAAACAGCTGCTCTGTGTAGGGATTACTCATCAATAATAAGTATACACCATCTGTCAAAAGATGTTCTACCTGTATCTTTCTCGCCGCCGGTCAGGTGCGGTTATCCCAACTGGCCTGTAAGGGCTTGAAATTCAACGCAATAAAATTCATTGATGAATGTTTCGTTTTCCATTATAATCACTACAAGTTTTTTTCGGAGGGAATCCTTTTGGTTAAAACAAGATTTGCGCCAAGCCCTACAGGTAATCTCCACATTGGCGGGGCGCGGACCGCGCTCTTTAATTACCTCTTTTCAAGGCACAAGGGCGGGACCTTCGTGCTGAGGATCGAGGATACGGACATCGAGCGGTCAAAAGAGGCGTACGTGGAAGATATCCTCCAGGGGCTTAGCTGGCTTGGCATACAGTGGGACGAGGGCCCCCATTTCCAGAAGGAGAGGATGGATATCTACAGGGAGCATGCCTACCGGCTTCTCGGGGAAGGGCATGCATACAAATGTTACTGTACAACAGAAATGCTTGAAGAAAAGCGAAAGACAGCCTTCAAAGAGGGGAAAAAACCAACTTACGACAGGACATGCAGGGACGCAAAGGATCAGGACGGGAACAGGCCTTATGTCATACGGTTCAAAAGCCCCCTCACCGGCGAGGTAAGCTTCAACGATCTTGTCAGGGGAACCATTGCCTTCCGGTGTGAAGAGCTTGATGACCTTATTATCCTGAGAAGCGATAACACGCCTACATATAACTTCACCGTTGTCATCGACGATGCGCTCATGGGTATCACCCATATCATACGGGGCGATGACCACATCAACAATACCCCGCGACAGATCCTCATCTACAGGGCACTCAACTACCCGATGCCTGACTTTGCCCATGTGCCCCTCATACACGGCAAGGATAGGGCGCGCCTCAGCAAGCGCCATGGCGCCACATCTCTCCTTGAATACAGAAATGACGGGTTCCTGCCCGAAGCGCTGATGAATTACCTTGCCAGGCTTGGTTGGGCCCATGGGGATCAGGAGGTCTTTTCAAGGGAGGAGTTGGTAGAAAAGTTTGACCTTCCGAACGTCGGCAAGTCTCCCGCGATCTTCGACATGGATAAACTGATGTGGCTTAACAGCCATTATATCAAAGGGCTTCCCGAAGAAGATATCGCGGAAAGGCTCGTTCCTTTCCTTGAGGCTCTCGGTATAACTGTAGCCAACAGGGACATCCTTGTGCCCATCGCGGCCAATTTCAAAGAGAGGGCAAGAACGCTGAAAGAGATGGCGCAGATGGCGGCATTTTTCTTTCACGATGATGTCGCCTATGAAGAAACGGCAAAACAAAAATTCCTGACGCCCGCAACGAAACCTATCCTTGAAAATTTCTTAGAGGGCTTTAAGGGTCTTCCGTCAATCGACGGGGAGGAACAGAGGAGACTGATAGAAAACATTGCCCGGGATTACAATACAAAACTTGTAAATGTTATACAGCCTATCAGGGTTTCGCTGTGCGGCAGGACGGTGAGCCCGGGGATCTTCGAGGTAATCGGCATCCTCGGAAGAGAAAACGTTGAAAAGAGATTGCGCAGGGCAATCGAAACAATATCATGAGACTATTAAGGCTTGAACTTTTCGGATTCAAATCATTCCTGAACAGGACTGTTTTTCAGTTCAGTGACGGGATTACATCGATCGTAGGGCCAAACGGTTGCGGAAAAAGCAATATCGTTGACGCCATTGTCTGGTCGCTCGGGGAGCGGGGAACAAAGTCTCTGAGGGTCAAGGACATGGGCGACGTGATCTTCCACGGAAGTAACGGCAAGCGGCCTGTCAACATCGCCGAGGTTTCCCTTGACCTCACCGATGGAAGCAGGGAGATAAATGTAAAAAGAAGGATATACAGGGATGGCACCAACGAATACTATCTCAATGGCAGTATCGTAAGGCTCAAGGATATTCATGATACATTCCTCGGGACAGGAGTGGGCACAAACGCCTATGCGATTATTGAACAGGGCAAGATCGAAAACTTTGCCCAGATGAAGCCCCTTGAGAGAAGGGTCATTATAGAAGAGGCAAGCGGCATCACCCGGTTTGAAGAGAAAAAGCGAGAAGCAATGGGAAGGATGGACGAGGTAAGCGTAAATCTTGACAGGATAGAAGATATATACAGTGAAGTGATAAAGTCCTTCGAAAAAGCAGAGGGTGAGTGGCAGAGGTGGAAGGCTTACAAGGAACTCGCCGATAAACTGCACGAGATAGACAGGCATATCCTGCTCCAGGGTTACTCACGATTAACAAAACGGATCGGGAAGATCATTGAAAGACAGGAGGAGATCGAGAAAGAGGTCCGGAAAGAAGAGGAAGGGAAGGAGAAGCTGAAGCAGGAACTGGAGGCAAAGGACGCAGAATTTTCATTAACCGACAACATCATGCGGCAGCTTGAGATTGACATAAAGGGCCTGGAAAAAGACATGGAGGGCAGGCTCGTCGAGATCGACTACATCAGGGAAGAAAAGGCGGGACTTGAAAAACAAAACCTGTCCCTGACAGAAGAAAAAACAACCCTGACATCACGGGCAGACTCATACCGGAACGATATCGTGGAACTGAACCGGCAGGTTCAGGCTCACGGCATGGATCTCGCAAAGGAAGAAGGCGAAGAACTGCGGCTCCGCGAGGCCACCGAGGGCTTGAAGGGAAAGATAGAGGAACAGGAGAAAAGGGTCGAGGAAGAACGGACGAAGCTCTTCGTCACCATGAGCACATTGACAGACATCAGAAATAAGATATCGGAGATCGAGCGCATCACGCAGGAAAGGCAGAAAAGGGAAGAGAGACGAATCCAGGAAGAGGGAAGGCTGAAGGAGTTATTGACGGGGCTGGAAAGTCGTCACCGGTCACTTAAAGAGACGCTGGAAAAACGTCTCCAGGAAAAGGTTTCCGCCATGTCGAGCGAAACAGAGTCGCTGACAGAATGTGAACGGTGTGCCGGGGAGCTTGAAGCGGCGAAAAGCGCCATCGAACGCTCGAAGGGCGAAAAACAGGCAAAAGAAGAGGTTTTAAGGCAGCTTGGCGGTTACGATGAAGCCGTAGAACCCGCGGAAACCGATACGAGGAAGCTCATCAACCTTATCAGGGTCTCCGAGGAGAGAGAAAGGGCACTGGAAAGATTTTTTGCCAACGAACTGGAATACCATGTGCTGACCGCGGAGAACCCCGCGGGGATTGCAGAGGTTGTAGAAAAGGGCGAAGGGAATTATGTCTTCTTCCCCCGGCAGGGCATATTCAAGCTAAACGGTGCCGAGGTTGAGATAAACGTACAATGGATTGAAACCTTGCAGGATGCCCTCATGAGCATTGAAAGAGGTGAAGAAGGCATCTTCATGAATGATACTGTTTTCGTCGATTCGCGGGGGTTTATAATCAGGGAGAAGGACGAAAAGAGGGTCGATCTCAGAAAGTTTAAAGAAAAGGTCCGGCTCGAGAAGGAATTAAAGGAGTTGGCGGTTATCCTTCAGGAACAGGATCTCTCTGTAGGAGATCTGCAGGCCCGATATGACACATGGAACAATACCTTCCTCGAGCGGAAACGGTCCCGGGAAGAGAAAGAAAGAGAAGCCGGCGACGTTGAAAAAGAGATTATCATGGCCGAGGCTGAATTAAAAACAACCACTGAAAAATTACAGGAATTATCTGCAGGGCTCGATGTCTTCGATGAAACATCTCAAACATCACCGGAACAACTCCTCCGCGAAAAGGTGCTGCATGAAAAGGAAAGAGAGGCAATCGAATCCGGTATGACGCTGCTCAGGGATGAGTTAAACACGATAAAACAGGGCTACGAGGGTTCGCTCTCTGCGTGGCATGAGATGACGATCAGCCTTGAACGCAAGCGAAACGCCCTGCGGGCGCTCCATGAGAACATAGAACGAAGGGGCGGGG
The DNA here is from genome assembly GCA_028713955.1 of Syntrophorhabdaceae bacterium. Taxonomy (NCBI): domain Bacteria; kingdom Pseudomonadati; phylum Thermodesulfobacteriota; class Syntrophorhabdia; order Syntrophorhabdales; family Syntrophorhabdaceae; species Syntrophorhabdaceae bacterium. The sequence continues at coordinate 3,968 of JAQTNJ010000091.1, read as the reverse complement.
CAATACAAAACATTGCCGACGAGATCCGTAACAAGGAAAAGTCAATGGAACAACTCGGCACATCGATCGTGGAATGCACCAAAAAGATAGCAGTGCTTGAAAAGGAGTACGGGGACCTGAAAACAGATTCTGAAAGATATCTCGTAAGGCTCGAGGAATTAAAAACAACGCTGGGCAATCTCCACGTGGAAAAGCATGCCATACAGGAAAGGATCGAGGCGGTTAATAAGGCTATCGACAAGATCAGGGCAAAGCGGGAAGGCACAGACAGGGATATCGCGGTCCTTACCGACAAGAAAGACCAGATAACCGGGAGGTTGCTCACCGTTTATCACATAGAAGATCCGGAAAGCATTACACTGCAACCCAATCCTCACATTGAGGAAGAACGGGAGGCTATCTCCAGAGAGATCGCTGACATGGGTGAAATCAACTTCCGCGCCGAAAAAGAGTATCTCGAATTGAGGGAGCGGGTCGCCTTCCTCGAACAGCAGAAAGAAGATCTGAGAAATGCAATGGATTCCCTGAAAAAGACGATCACCAAGATAGACCAACTATCAAAGGAGCTCTTTACCGAAACCTTTGAAAAGATAAACGACTCCTTTAAGAAATTTACCGAGATGTTATTCAAGGGAGGAAAGGGCTATCTGTTTATCAACCAGGAGAACGGCGGGATAGATATGTACGTTCAGCCGGCAGGGAAAAGGGTCATACGCATGGAACTTCTCTCCGGGGGCGAGAAAGCGCTTATATCCCTTGCATTGCTCTTGTCTATCATGGATACAAGGCCAAGCCCTTTTGCCCTCATGGATGAGATCGACGCCCCTCTCGATGATGCCAACCTTTCCTCGCTCATTGAGATCATCAGGGGCATGAGCACAAAAACACAGATCATCTTCATCACCCACAACAGGATCACCATGGAGTCTTCCGCTGCCATATACGGGATCACCATGGAAGAAGAGGGCATCTCCAAGACAGTCTCTGTCCGCCTGTAA
>JAQTNJ010000091.1:0-2870 GCA_028713955.1 Syntrophorhabdaceae bacterium | reverse complement strand
CATGAGCACAAAAACACAGATCATCTTCATCACCCACAACAGGATCACCATGGAGTCTTCCGCTGCCATATACGGGATCACCATGGAAGAAGAGGGCATCTCCAAGACAGTCTCTGTCCGCCTGTAAAATACATCCCATATCGTAGCTCCTTTATCGTATACCGGGATTCCCAAAAGAGCGTTCGGCGTGAAGCGTTCGGCGTTAGACAAAGGGGTCTGCCGGATCGTCTCTTTGGTTCTTACTATTCGCTGCCGCAAAAACATCCGGACGGTTGCCGTTTCCCGTACGCTCTTTTATTGCAGATTGTCGCCTTTAATCTGCCCGATATACTGAATAATCCTGTTTCTTGTGAAGGAAGTTACAAAAAACAGGAGATTTTTTTCTTGACATTTTCCCATGGAACACTATCATTATTAGAAAAGGCAAGGGGGACGGGGGTTTAAAACGTATACAATTCAACGCGGCAACACCATCTTGTCTGCATGGTCATTCGTTTATTGTTCTTAATTGAAAAAATATTTGAAAGGGGGTGAAAGTTTTACGCGGTTTTCTCAATAAAAGATTAAGGAGGGTTATTTATGCAGCCAACAATACCAATAGCTCCACCACCTGTCCAGTTGCCTGATCCATCGGTGCTGATGTTTCCATGGTATGTCTGGTGGGTCCTGATCATTGGGCTCTTCCTTATGACCTTCATAGGGACATGGCTCATAACAAGGGGGTGGAAAGAATGAGTCCGATAACATATAGTAACTGGATAGAACCAACCTCTGCAACAACCATAGCGGCAGTTATAGGTGTCGCCATTCTCCTTTTTGTTTCCATCCTTCTCGGGATCCTGAGCAAGAGAAAGATGACCAAGGGTTCTTTTGATGAATATCTTGTCGGCAAGCGCGATATCGGTCCTGCGATAACCGGCTGCGCCCTTGCGGCATCCTATCTCTCCGGGTGGGCATTCTGCGGCAGTACCGGTATCGTTTACTCGGTCGGGTTCTCCGGGATGTGGTTTGCCGGCATCTGGAGCCTCCTCGGGCTCGTTCCCTGCTGCTGGCTTGCCGCACTGAAAACAAGGGAATTCTCTTCCAAACTCGGAGCGGCAACCCTGCCTGAGACAATAGGAAGGCGCTTCGAGAGCAAGATGCTCCAGACCGTTGTGGCGATCTGCATGCTCTATTTTCTTTTCATGTATTGCGTGGGACAGTTGAAGGCTGCCGGCGGCGTCTGGTACGCAACGACCGGTCTTCCGCCACTGTGGTGCCTCCTTCTTTCCATCTTCATTGCATGGCTCTACATGGTTCTTGGCGGATACGTAGGGACGCAGTGGTCAATGGCATTCCAGGGGGCGTTCCTCGGCGTGGTCGGCGCGCTTCTGGGTATATGGGCGATCGTCTGGGCCGGCGGGTTCTATGAAATATCATCAAAACTTTATATGGAACCAAAGGTAGGCCCGGCGCTTATAAAGCTCATGAGGCCCGAGCTTCCGCATGTTGGCCCGACACAGCTTTTCTCAAGCCTTGTCGGCATCCTCGCCACGCCGGTTTTGTTCTTCACCATGGCCATAGGTTTCCCTCATAACGTCAGCCGGTTCCTCGGCATGGGCAAGCTGACAAAGAAGGGTTACTGGACACTGCTTACCATTGTCTTTATCATCGCCGGTATCCCTATCATGCTCGACTGCTCTTCGAACGGCCTTGTGGCAAGGACGATCTTCGGCTCGAACCTTCTTAAAGTAAAACCATGGGGTGCAGACCTTGCAGCGCCGGCTCTTGCTTACACGGTCGGCGGCGTGCCCTTGATGACCCTTTACACAATGGGTCTTTTTGCGGCAGCCCTCTCAACCCTTGCCGGTATGGTCTTTATCATGAGCGCAAATATCACCCGTGATGTTATTAAGCTGTGGTGGCCCAAGGTAACTGACCAGTCAATGCTTTACCTCGGATATTTCCTTATCGCGCTCTTCCTCTTCATACCTTTCTACTGGACGCTTGTCAACCCTCCGCCGCTGCTCTCTATATTCATGGGGCTCGCGGCCATGGGTCTCGGTGCCATCTTCGTCTTCGTGACCGCCATATCCTACTACTGGAAGGGCGCGACGAAGTGGGGTGCCCTCTGCACCGTCCTCTATGGAACCGGGTATAGTATTTATGGCGGCTATAAAGTGCTCTTAAAGAGGCAGCTCGGCATGGGCACCTTCGAATGGATACTTGTGATCGGCTGCGGTATCCTCTATTTCGTGGTCAGCGCCATGACAAAACCGCCTTCAAAGGAACTGCTTGATAAACTGTTTCCCGCAAAGAAATAGTTGAGACATTAAAACTAAAAAGGGCTTAAGGTCAACTTAAGCCCTTTTTCTTTGCTCTATCCCGGATCTTGATTTTCCCTTCGCTTCTCATGGTCAATCGTATATCGAGATTCTCAGGAAAACGTTCGGCGTGATTCGTTCGGCGTTCGGCGAGAAATACAGCAGAGAGCGTAGAGCTGAGGGCAGAGAGATAAACTTCTTAAGCGATCAGCTTAGAGCCTTTTTTGTTTCAGCTGACGGCTGTGTGCTGACCGCTGATGGCTATCGACTATTCACCGCATCATTCACTGCCTTTATCGCCACTCTATCCCTTTTGATCGCAAATTTTCCTGCACGTCCTTGTCTCCCAGTTGTGCTGCTTTGCGATAATCGCTCAGGGCCTTCTGCTGGTCGCCGATCTTATCGTACACAGAGCCTCTGCTTGCGTATGCCATCACATGATCTGGCCTTTTTTCAATAACTTTGTTCAAGTCCTCAATGGCCTGGTCGTATTCCCTGCGAAAATAATGCATAACCCCCCGGTTGTAGTATGCATCTATAAATTCGGGGTCCTTCTCGATGGCCAGG
>JAQTNJ010000090.1:10453-12068 GCA_028713955.1 Syntrophorhabdaceae bacterium | reverse complement strand
TTTTATACTCCCTGTATGATCCCTTCCCTTTTACAAACCTTTTTTCTTCGATGATCTTCCGGACATACTGGATCTGCTGCCCGTAGAGGGTCGCTTTACCGACTGCCACCTTGAAACCATTCTGGTCCGCAGCGTTGTGGCTGCCCGTGATCATAATGCCGCCTTCGACATCGAGGTTGAAGAGAGAATAGTAAAAAAGTCCGGTAGGGAGCACACCGAGATCAATCACATCGAGGCCGCCTTCGACCATCCCCTGAACGATGAGGTCCCTGTAATGCTCTGAGCTTAGGCGGCAGTCCCGGCACACTGAAGCCTTTTGCTTCCCCCCTTCGTTCATGACCGTCGCGAAACCCCTTCCTATATCTAAGGCCACATCATCGGTGAGGTCTTTCTCTACACTCCCCCGAATATCATATTCCCGGAATATGGCTGCATTCATCGATGACCCCCTTCTTATTTTTGCTCAGCTATCCGTCTCAGTTCAATAGTCACGACGTTCATCTTGTCCATACAGTCAATCTCGACGACATCAGGGTTGCCCCACTCAACGGGAAATCCTCCTCCGAACTGGAGCATAACCAAATACGGGAAAAGACTATGATATAAATAACCGCACATGCCTCCGGTATTGCGCCCGCTCAGGTCTATCACGTCGCCTACCTTATGTCCTGCGCTGCATGTGCCTTTCACGGCCTTTATTGTGCCTGTCACACGGTGTCCTGCCTCTTTTACCTCTGCCATGTATCTCACCTCCTGCAAACAGATTTACACATTTACGGTCTGTCTTATCATTCGATGAACGCTGCGCCGATTATCGCTGCATCTTCTCCGAGTTTCCCCTTCTCTATGAGGAGTCCTCTCAGCGATGCCTCCATCGCCCTCTTCTCCATAACCTTTCTTGCTTCATCCACGAGATATTTCGTGCCGTATACAACGCCGCCGCCAAACAAGACCACCTCTGGATTCAGCAGATTCACCAAGCTTGCAACGCCTGCCCCGAGATATTCAATAACCTCGCGCCATATTCTACCACACAAATCATCACCCAGCATATATGCTTCTTCGATATGTCCGGTATGGAGGCTGCTTAAATCGCCCCCGACGATATCCCGGATCCTGCCCTTGTAACCCTCACGTATGCCGTCCCTGACCCTATCAACAATGTAGGAACCTCCGCAGTAGGCCTCAAAGCAGCCGTAGTTGCCGCAATTGCACCGGTAACCGTAAGGGTTCAGTATGATATGGCCGACCTCACCACCGACATTTGAAAAACCATGCAAGAGCATACCGTTCGTGATAATACCGCCTCCGATGCCGGTTCCGATAAAGATCCCGATGATATCCTTCTTTGTTTCTTTTAAACCGAATCTCCATTCGCCGTATGTGGCCGCATTGACATCGTTCTCCAGGAAGGTCCTGATACCGAAATGCCTTTCTACATCCTGTTTCAAGGATACGTTTCGCCATCGAAGGTTCGGAGAAAAAAGTATCTTCTGCGTTCCTTTTTCAATCTGACCCGCGCAGGCTATCCCGATCTTCTCTATTGCTCTTTCTGAAATCCCGCCCTCTTTCACAACTGCTTTGATGAGAGCGATAATATCTTTCTTTATTCCCC
>JAQTNJ010000090.1:0-10353 GCA_028713955.1 Syntrophorhabdaceae bacterium | reverse complement strand
CGTCCAGAGGCGCTATCCCCTGTTGAAAAAGCCTGCACTGCGTCTTGAAGTCCTTCCCCTTTTCGTGGGTCATTCCCTTGTGTGCCTTGACGACAAAAGAAAATTCCTTCGACGTCCTTTTTGAAAAGGATTCCATGGTCTTGATCGACGGCATGGCATAATAGGTGTAGTTTACCTCGAGGGCTCTGAATCCAAGGGTCCTTTCATAATACGGGAGCATCTCATGTTTCCCGATCCCTGACGGATATACTTCACCTATCCAGTCATCAAAAGAGAAACCGCTGGTCCCGACAAGTATCTCGCCCATTAGTTTTAGTTTGACATCTCCTTTCCATGTAAATAATATATGTGAACACCTAAAATCTCAAGGTAAAAAGGGGAGGCAATGGAGAAACAATATGTATTAGACGACATGTCTCTGAAGGAATCATGGAGACTCTTCCATATCATGGCGGAATTCGTTGAAGGGTTTGAAAACCTTACCGAGGTTCATCCTGCTGTTACGATATTCGGAAGCGCCCGCTGCAAGAAAGGCGATCCTCTGTATGAAAAATCATATCACCTCGCCAAATTACTTGCCGTGAATGGTTTTAACACCATTACCGGCGGAGGCCCAGGTGTCATGGAAGCCGCCAACAAGGGCGCCAAGGAAGGCGGAGCAAAATCTGTTGGGATCAACATAGAACTCCCCTATGAACAAAAACCAAACCCTTATTCAACGCTGAGATTGAGTTTCCGGTACTTTTTTATACGGAAGGTAATGTTCCTCAAATATGCCATGGCATATGTTGTCATGCCGGGCGGATTCGGCACGCTCGACGAATTCTTTGAAGCGATCACCCTTGTCCAGACAAAGAAGATGAAACCCTTCCCGATCATCCTCGTGGATTCAGCGTACTGGAGCGGTCTCCTGGAATGGATGAAGACAAACCTTCTCAGTCAGGAGAAGATTACCGCGGAGGATATGGACATCTTCAAGGTCATGGACGACCCGAAGGAGATCGTCGACTACATCAAAAAGTTCGTCATACTGTGAGACGGAAACACCCATAACCACGCAACAAATCAGTCATAAACAGCCTTCGGCTGATACCCGACGTTGACCACAGATAGTTCCGAAGGGGTGATGATTTTATGAAGACATTGATTATCGGTATGGGAAACGTCGGAGTCATGCATGGCTGGGTCCTGTCGGAAAGCGGCGCAGACATAACGCACGCCGTGCGGAAAGGATCGCCGGGCAGGTATTCAGAGGGCATCAGGATGGACGTCCTGGACATGCGGGGAGACTCGCCAAGGGACTACCGGACATCGTATCTGCCGAAGGTTACAGATGATATAAACCCGGGGGCAGGCTACGAGCTGGTCATCGTGGCGACAAATCACCTTCAGGCAGCAAACGCTGTCCGCCAGTACCGCGACCTTGTACCGGGAGCCGACTTCCTTATGTTTACCGCAAATTGGAACGGCACCGGGGAGATCGACGCATTGCTGCCCCGCTCCCGTTACCTCTGGGGTTTCTCCGTAGCAAGCGGTGCGCGGGATAATGACGGCGTGCTGTATGCGAACATCCAGAAGACCTACCGGATCGGCGAGTTAAACGGTTCACGTACGCCCAGACTTGAGAGGATCATCGGGATGTTCGGAAAAGCGGGCTTATCCCCTGACATCAAGGCCAACATAATCGAATGGCAATGGGTTCACCACGCAATCGACGCCGGCGTGATAGGGACAGCTCTTTACATGGGCGGTCTTCCCGGGGAGGACACCGACATTGAGGCGTGGGTGCTTATGGTCCGTGCCGTCAGGGATGCCCTGACCGTGCTCGGGAAACGCGGCCTTGACGTCCGGTCTTACCCGGACACACAACCATTCCTCATACCCGATGAAGAAGAAGCAGCCCTGCGATTCCGCCGGATGCTGCTCGATATGCCTCACTATGAGCGTACGAGAGAACACAGCCACTTTGATACATCGCCGGAAGAGATGAAGCGGTTCTATCTTGACGTCCTCGAGACCGGCGAACGCATGGGTGTCTCGATGCCGTACCTTGGGTCCCTGAAGGAGAAAATCTGCTGTAACGGCTGAGCTTCTCTGCCTTCATATCCTTAGATCCCTACACGCTCCTGAAATATTCCTGTGCCTCTAAATGTCCCTTCAGTGGCATCGTTACGGCAATGAACTCAAGATTATCGCAATAAACCTTGTGCAATACGAAAACCATCTGTTAAAATACAATTTGGGTTTTATAAGGATTTTCTGTTTGAAGCCTTTTGCGGTACGATTGTCGGTGGGACGTAGCGTACGATCCGGGAACCTATTTTTTTATATTCAATCAACATCTCCCACTCAACAGATTGAACCGTTTCTGCGAAATGTTTAGAAATGGGATTGCCGGGAGGACATATGCAACCAAAGACGAAACCAGGGAAAGATGAACCGGATAAAATCGTCTCCATCGTTGGTATAGGGGCTTCAGCAGGGGGCCTCAAGACTCTCGTGCGTTTTTTGTCGGTACTTCCGGAGGAATTCGATTTTGCCGTTGTCTTTGTGCAGCACCTTACACCAAAGCATGAGAGCCTCCTGCCCGAACTGCTCCGCTCACGCAGGCCGGACATGGAGATCAACGAAATATCCGATGGACTGGTATGCCTCCCCGGGCAACTCTACCTCTGTCCTCCGGCAAAAGAGGTGAGAATTCAAAAAGGGACCTTCCGCATTACTCCCCGTTCTGACGCACATATCCACCTCCCCGTCGATGAGTTTTTCCTCTCTCTTGCCGGGGATGCCTCCAACCGGGCCATCGCGGTCGTATTCTCCGGCGCGGGAACGGACGGAGCCCGCGGAGTCGAAGCGGTAAGATCTGCGGGCGGCACTATCTTTGTCCAGGATCCCGTCACAGCCGAATTCCCTGGAATGCCCCTTGCGGCAATTAATACAGGCCACGTGGACGGAGTGCTTTCTCCGGAAGACATCGCCCGGGAAATACTAAAATTCCATGGCTCCGGTATGGTCACCACCCCCACAGATGGTCTCATCACCACACCCCAGTTCGAGTTTATCTATCAGCTCATCTATGAGAAGACCGGATACCATTTTCACCATTACAAGAAGAACGTCGTGGCCCGAAGGATCAGGCGGCGGATGTACCTCCAGGGGATTTCGTCCGCCCATGACTACCTGGAGCTTGTGACGCACAATGATTCCGAGGTGGCTCAACTTGCCGCCGACCTCATGATCGGGGTCACCTCCTTTTTCCGGGACCGGCTGGCGTGGAAGGACCTCCATATAGAAGTGACAAGGAAGCTTGCCGCTGAAGACGACGATGCTCCCATCCGCGTCTGGACCCCGGCGTGCGCAACGGGAGAGGAGGCATACTCCATCGCCATGCAGCTGCGGCACGAACTTGACCTCGCCGGCAGAAAGAAGGAGATACAGGTTTTCGCCACGGACGTTAATGACAAAGCCCTCGAACAGGCACGGGAAGCTACATACCCGGCAAGCACGATCGCTGATCTTCCACCGGGTTACACAGAGAAGTTTTTTACTTACTCCGAAGACGATCTTTCCGTCACCATCAACAAAGAGATCCGACAGTACGTAGTATTGGCCAGGCAGGACCTTCTTTTTGACCCTCCCTTTTCCAGACTGGATCTTATCATCTGCCGCAACCTCCTGATTTACCTTGAACCTGATGCCCAGGAAAAATGTATCACCCTCTTTCATTATGCCCTTAAAGAAGGAAGGTATCTCTTTCTCGGAAACGCTGAGTCATCCGGCAGGAAGAATGACCTCTTTACCTCTATCGGACATAAGAAATGTCGCCTCTATCGGAAGGTCGAAAAGAAACCATCCGCAAGGCTTCCTCTCACAATGCCCTTTGCTGCCGAGCACACCGCTTTGATCCTGTCAAAGCAGGCGTCGGCCGCCGAGTCTCAACCGTCAGTTACCCAGTTCATCCAGGAAGCCTTACTGGAGGAATACGCACCTGCGGCGGTAGCGATCAACCAGAGCTACGACATAATCTACCACAATGGTCCCACGAACAGATACCTCCGTCAACCCCGAGGGGTGCCCACCCGGAATTTTCTGGAACTCATCCCCAAAAACATGCGAAACAGGATCCGGAGTGCGCTTTATCGGGCGGCTCAGGAGGCAAGGCCGGTTTCTATCCGGACAAGCATCAACGGCGACGATGAACGAAAAAGACAAGTCGCCATCCGCATCTCAAAATTAGGGGAAAATTTCTTTACCATTATATTTCAGGAGAAGGGCGGCCTTTCCGAACAAACGGAGGCCATCGTTTCAGAAGCCGCTGTTATTGAGGGGACGGCGGTGTATCAGCTCGAAAAGGAACTTTCGGCAACGCGGGACGACCTCCAGAGCCACATTGAGCAGCTTAAAAGCCTGAACGAAGAACTCCAGTCCTCAAATGAGGAACTCCAGGCGGCCAACGAAGAGCTTGAGACCTCCCGGGAAGAACTCCAGTCTTTAAACGAAGAGCTGATCACCGTAAATACCCAACTTCAGATGAAAATCGAGGAGCAAGAAGAAACGAACAACGACCTGAACAACTTCCTCGCAAGTACCAGCATCCCCACGATCTTTCTGGATCACCGGCTACGGGTGAAGCGTTTCACCCCCGCCATGTCGAGGCTCATCAAACTGATCCCTGCTGATGTGGGGCGGCCGATTACCGACATGTCCCAGGAACACCTTGGCCCGGATCTCATCGCCGATGCCCAGGCGATCCTTGATAACCTCACACCCATCAAGAAAGAGCTTTGTATCAACGGGGCCTGGTATATTCGCACTGCCCTGCCCTACCGGACATCGGACAACCGTATAGAAGGCGTGGTGGTCACCTACAGTGATGTGGCGGAGCTCAAGCAGGCAGAGGAGGCGCTGCATAAAGCCAAAGGCAGCCTGGAGATTCGTGTTGCAGAAAGGACTGCGGAGTTGGAAGAGATCAATCGCGCTCTCGGGGACGAGATTACCGAGCGCAAGCAGGCAGAGGAGGCCGTGAAAGCTGAACGGCAGCGGTTCTATGACGTGCTGGAGACACTGCCGGCATACGTTGTGCTGCTTACGCCTGACTACCACGTGCCCTTTGCCAACCGTGTCTTCCGCGAGCTTTTTGGCGAGTCCCACGGCCGGTGCTGTTTCGAGTATCTCTTCGGGCGGACCGAGCCCTGCGAAATCTGCGAGACCTACTCGGTGCTTAAAACAATGAAGCCCCACAGATGGGAATGGACCGGTCCGAATGGCCACAACTATAATGTTTATGACTTCCCGTTTACTGACACTGACGGCTCCACCATGATCCTGGAGATGGGTATGGATATTACCGACCGTAAACGAGCGGAAGAGGAGCTCCAGACGGCGATATCGTACAACAGGAAATTGATCGAAGTTAGCCTCGATCCCCTGGTGACAATCGGCTCCGATGGGAAGATCACAGACGTGAACGCTGCAACGGAGGCCGTGACAGGCCGAAGCAGGGGAGAACTTATAGGTACGGATTTTGCCGACTATTTCACCCAACCAGGCAAAGCCCGTGCCGGCTACGAACAAGTCTTCCGTGAGGGTCTGGTACGCGATTATGCCTTGGAGATCCGGCACCACAACGGCCACATCACGCCGGTTCTGTACAATGCCGTGGTTTACAGGAACGATGCGGGAAACGTGATCGGCGTATTTGCCGCGGCCCGGGACGTGACAGATCGTAAACGAGCGGAAGAGGAGCTCCATCGCTACAGGGAGCACCTTGAAGAGTTGGTCAAACAGCGGACCTCGGAACTGGAAGATAGGAACGCCAGGCTTGCCGACGAGGTCACCGAGCGAAAGCGCCATGAAAATAGGATTACCAATCTGACCCGGCTCTACCAGGTTCTCAGCCAGGTGAACGAGGCGATTGTCCGAATTCGTGACGAGGGATCATTGTTTGCAGAGGCCTGCCGGATTGCCGCGGAAGAGGAGAAATTCTCGCTCGTCTGGATCGGGGTAGTAAAAGGGCAGCAGGTGGTTCCTGTGGCCTCCTGTGGCCGGGAAGCTGACTATCTGAAAAGGATCAAAGTGGAAATCGAGGGCAAGTTGGGCATGGGCCCGACCGGCACTTGTATCCGGGAGAACCAACCGGTGGTCAACAATGACTTTGCGACCAATCCTACCACTTCACCCTGGCGTGAACCTGCCCTGCGTCACGGGTTCCACTCCTCGGCAGCATTCCCCTTGCGCCGCCAGGGCAAGGCCATCGGCGCATTCACGCTTTACGCCTTTGAGCCCGATGCCTTCGATTCGGAACAGGTTAGCCTGCTCGAATCGCTGAGCGCCGATATCTCCTACGCCCTGGATGCCCTTGACCAGGAGCAACTCCGTACCCGCACCGAAGAGGAACTCATCCGGGCCAAAGAAGAATGGGAGCGCACATTCGCCAGCGTGCCGGACATGGTCGCAATCCTCGACAACCGGCATCGGGTTCTGCGGGTTAATGCGGCGATGGCAAGGCGTTTGGGGGCAAAAGTGGAAGAGTGCATCGGGCTTCCCTGCTATGAAGCCGTGCATGGCCTGTCCGGGCCCCCTGAGTTCTGCCCCCATTCCCGAACTATGGAGGATAGCCGACAACATATTGTAGAAATACATGAGGACCGTCTTGGAGGCGATTTCGAGGTCAGTACGACCCCAATGTATGATGGCCGGGGAAAAGTGATAGGTTCCGTGCATGTTGCTCACGACATCACCGAACACAAGCGGGCTGAGAACATCATCCGCCATAGTCTGAGCCGGTTCGCCCTTCTGGCCGAGACAGCCAGCACGCTCCTGCAGGCCTCTGATCCTCAAGGCGCCCTGGAGTCGCTCGCCTTGAAGGCCATGGAGTTCCTCAACTGCCATGTCTTCTTTAATTTCCTGGCAGATGAAAAGACAGGGAGGCTGCACCTGAACGCTTATGCAGGTATCCCCGATGAAGAAGCGATGAAGATCAAGTGGCTCGACTACGGCGTCGCTGTCTGCGGCTGCGCGGCCCGGGACGCCTGCCGCATCGTTGCGGAACACATCCCCACCACGCCCGATGTGCGCACCGAACTCGTGAAGTCGTACGGCGTTAAGGCATACGCCTGCCATCCGCTCCTGGGACCTGGTGAAAAGGTCATCGGAACCCTTTCATTCGGCACGCGCAACCGGGAGACCTTCAGCGACGAAGATCTGTCCCTCATGAAAGCCGTGACGGACCAGGTGGCCACGGCCATGGTACGCATGAAGGCCGAAAAAGAGCTGAAAAAGGCCCATGAAGATTTGGAGACGCGGATAATCGAGCGTACCGAGGAACTGCAGGAGGCCTATAACAGGCTCATCGAGGAGACTAAGGAGCGAGACCACCTCGAGGAACAACTCCGTCACGCGCAGAAGATGGATGCTATCGGCACCCTGGCTGGAGGCATTGCCCACGACTTTAACAACATCATTGCAGGGATAATAGGTTTTGCAGAGATGGTGCTCGAAGATGTTCCCGGTGATAGCTCCGTACACCGGAGACTGGAGTTCATATTAAAAGGGGCATACCGCGGCCGGGACCTGGTGAAACAGATACTTACCTTTAGTCGCAGGGGTGAGCAGGAGAAAAAGCCGGTTTCGATGAGCCTTGTAATAATGGAGGTTATTCCTTTAATCAGGGCAATAATTCCTTCGACTATTGAGATTCGACACAATATTCTCACTGAATCGGATATCATATCGGCAGATCAGACACAGATCCACCAGGTGGTTTTGAATCTATGCTCAAATGCGGCATATGCCATGCACGATCAAGGTGGGGTTTTGGAAATAGTCCTTAAAGATGAGATTGTAACCTCCGAAGATTATGACGTCCATCCGGAGCTGAAACCGGGTCCTTACATACGATTAATTGTCAGCGACACCGGATGCGGGATGGAACCTGAAATACTTGACAGGATCTTCGACCCGTTTTTTACCACAAAGGCCTCCGGTGAAGGCACCGGTCTTGGTCTTTCTGTGGTTCACGGCATTATCAGGAGTCATGGCGGTGCAATCTCTGTTTACAGCAAACCGGGGCAAGGTTCTTCATTTCATGTAATCATCCCGAAGACCGTATCGGATGTTGCATTGGAAAGAAAAGAGATCACCCGCACACCAAGAGGAGAAGGGCAGATCCTTGTTGTTGATGATGAAGATCTGTTGACTGAAATGAGCCGGCAGAGGCTGGAGAGGCTCGGCTATAGCGTCGTCGGAAAAACAGATAGTATTGAGGCATTGGAGATCTTTCGGGCCGATCCTGATAGATTCGACCTCGTTGTCACCGACTATACAATGCCCAATATGACAGGGTTCGACTTGTCGAAAGAGATACTCCATATAAGGCCCAATGTCCCCATCATTATGTGTTCCGGATCGCATGAACCTGTCCCCAGGGAAAAGATCGAAGAGATAGGCATCCGGGACTTTTTTCAAAAACCTATCGGCAACGATGATTTCGCCAGACTCGTACAGGATGTTCTGGATAAATCCAGACAACGGGATATCGGGAAGGACGGGTAATGGCCCGCGTTCTTATCATAGATGACGACGAAGTCTTCTCCGAGATGTTATCCGATATGGTTATGCGTTCAGGGCATGATTCCTCAAAGGCGTTTAACCTCAAAGACGGGGTAGACAGAGCGCTGACGGAATCATTCGACGTGGTATTCCTCGATGTGAGGCTACCCGATGGAAACGGCCTGGAACTATTGCCGAGGATCCGGGAATCCTCATCTTTACCTGAGATAATCATCCTTACGGGATTCGAAGACCCCAACGGACCTGAGCTGGCGATAAAAAACGGCGCCTGGGACTACATCGAAAAACCTTCTTCGATAAAAGAGATGACGCTCACGCTTATACGCGCCCTCGAATACCGCGATAAGAAAAGGTCAGTAAAACAGCCTGTGGCATTAAGATTGGAGGGTATTGTCGGTGACAGTCCACAGATGAGGGCATGCCTTGACCTCGTTACACAGGCTGCCTTAAACGGCGATGCAAACGTCCTTATCACCGGTGAAACAGGCACCGGCAAGGAGCTCTTTGCATGGGCAATCCATAACAACAGTTTCCGTTCCCAAAAAAGTTTTGTTGTGGTAGATTGCGCCGCCCTGCCCGAAACCCTCGTAGAGAGCATCCTCTTCGGCCACGAAAAAGGGGCCTTTACCGGGGCAGACAAGGTAAGGGACGGCCTCATAAGACAGGCACATGGAGGGACGCTGTTCCTCGACGAGATAGGAGAACTCCCCATGCCCCTTCAAAAGAATTTTCTTCGTGTCCTCCAGGAGCATCGCTTCCGTCCTGTCGGGGCGGAGCGGGAAACGGAAAGCGACTTCAGGCTCATATGCGCAACAAACAAGGACCTTCGCACGATGGTTCAGGAAAAGCGATTCCGCGAGGACCTGCTGTTCCGCATCTGCACCCTGACTATTGATCTGCCTCCGTTAAGGGAACGCGCCGAAGATATAAAGGAATTATTGATCCATTACATAACCAGGCTTTGTGAGAGGTACGGTATCGGGATAAAGGGCTACTCGATGGAATTCCTCGAGGCGCTTACTGCATATGAATGGCCCGGCAACGTGAGGGAATTTGTCAATGCAATAGAGAGGGCGCTCTCGGCGGCATTTCATGAGCCTATGTTATTCCCCAAACACCTTCCGGCTGAAATTCGTATTCAACTAAAAAGATCCGAGCTTAGTAAAAATTCCGATACGCAGGATATCGACAAAGGGACTCCGGATGCAGCCGGAGGTCTCCCAAAACTTAAGGACTTCAGGGAGGCTGCTGTTGCAGATGCAGAAAAACAGTATCTTGATAATCTGATGTCTATTACCGGTCACAATATTAAGGAAGCCTGCCGCATATCCGGTCTATCCCGCCCACGCCTGTACGCACTTTTAAAAAAGCTCTCTTTAACTAAAAACCATTGAAATCTTCATCTTTGCCCGCTTTCTGTCTTGTCTGGTAAGATAAAGTCTTTCAAAACGATACTTTATTCTATCGTAAGAGACAGATAACCGGGTTTTTTATTTCCGCTATTTTCTTTATCTTATTTTTAACTAACTATAATCATTACATTTCAATCAATATCCTCATCAAATCAATTTTTTGGTATGCGCCTTGCAATATCCGGTCGTAATGAAAAACGACACTAAAAACAAAGATGCCATTTTAAGCCGGAGGAGATCACGTTGAGGCGATTTTTGCTGCTTTATTCGAGAGACCCGGATATTACCGGCAGCGAGATCCTGTCGCTGCTTGAAAGACTTGTCCCAAGAGAAAAGATCGAAATATACTGCAGCATTGAAGAACTCCTGG
>JAQTNJ010000089.1 GCA_028713955.1 Syntrophorhabdaceae bacterium | reverse complement strand
GCCATACTCCTCAGGATCTCTATACCCTTCAGCAGGTTCTCTTCGCTTGCCGCAAAGGAAATACGGACATGCGACTTCTTCCGCGAAAAAACACTGCCCGGTATGATGAAAAGGTTTTTCCCGAGCGCCTTCTCCACAAATGTATCGCCGTCACCTCCGGGGACTTCGGGAAAGATAAAATACGCCCCTTCCGGTTTCACTACATTGTATTTATCTTTTAACCCTTCGTAGATCAGATCCCTCTTCCGCTTGTAACCTTCTATGAATGAATCCATGTTGTAGTCAAGCGCAAAGATCCCTGCCTTCTGGGCAAAAGAATTAATGCTGCTGAACACATACTGCTGCATGGTAACCATACACTGAATGATCTCTTTCGGCCCTGCAACATACCCTATTCTCCATCCCGTCATCCCCCAGGTCTTTGAAAAACCGCCGAATGTAAGCGTTTTTTCGTAGAGCTGGCCCAAATATACCTGCTGAGCCCTATCGCCGTACATAAATCTATCATAGATATCATCTGAGAATACAAGAAGATCTTTTTCGCGTGCCACCGCCGCAACCATCTCAAGCTCAGCCCGGGAACAGACCATTCCCGTCGGGTTGTTGGGGCTGTTGATGAGGATCGCCCTTGTCCTGTCTGTAATAGCATTCCTGAGCTCCTCTTCTTTGATGGTAAAATCCGGATAGGTATCGATAAAGACAGGCTTCCCGCCAAGGAGCTCCACCTGGTACTCATAGAGTACAAAACAGGGGTCAGGGATGATGATCTCATCGAGGGGGTTCAGGGTAACCATGAGGGCGAGGAGAAGACCGCCTGTCACCCCTGCCGTTATGATCACGTCGTCGCATATGATGCCCTGCCCTTTCAGTTTATGGAGGATCTTTTCCCGCAATTCCGGGATTCCTCCCGAAGGGGTGTACTTATTGAACCCTGCCTGTATCCATTTTATACCTTCTTGTTTAATGTCGTCGGGAATATCAAAATCCGGTTCACCGATGCTCAGATTAATAGGATTTTTTACCTTGTTGGCAAGATCGAATATCTTCCGTACCCCCGATGGCTTCACACTCATTACCCTATCCGAAAGCAGCATTAAACCTCCTTCATTAGCGATCAGCTTTCAGCTATCAGCAGATAGCTATCAGCCTTTTATCGTTGTCATTGCGAGCGGAGAGCGGCGCAGTGTCATTGCGAGCGCAGCGCGGCAATCTCATCTTTTGAGATCGCCACGTCGCTTCGCTCCTCGCGATGACAATAAAGTGTGTGGCTCCTCGCGATGACAATAAAATAAGGAACTTCGAACCCCCGATAGAGCCATTCGAGGGCAAGCATAGAACGTCGAACGATGAACCCCCCTTCTGGGTCTTAAGACTCTCCGCTCTCAGCCTGCACCTTCTTCCCCTCACGACTTATGCCTCACCTTTCACGTTGCCTTTCGTATATATCATCTCCATGATCCTGTCGAGCTTCGATCTCGGTAATCCACTGAAGACCTTGCTCAACTCTCCATCACTGTATTTTGCCTTAAGAAAAGCCACAATATCAAGCCTTTCTCGCCAGCAATCTATAGAATTTCTACACGGTAAACCGTCATTCATGGAAATACAGTAGGAAAATTCGATCATCATGCCAAGTTGGGAACAATAAATTTCCATGATAAACCTCCAAAAATCAGTTCATGGCTCATGGCTGATAGCTCATGGCAAATACTAAATTCTAATATCAAATGATCAAAGCGTACCTTCATTTATCCTACGTTGTCATCGCGAGGAGCGAAGCGACGCGGCGATCTGTTGTATGGGATTGCCGCGCCCTGCGGGCTCGCAATGACAAAATATTGAACGTTGAATTCATCTCTCACACATTCTTCGCATCTTTTTCTCAGTACTCCTCACGTCTTTCCGCTATGCGCCATGCGCTTTGCGCTATGCATTCTTTTCTCTGCGCCATGCGCAATACATTGAGAGAATGATGTCGGGCTTTCCTTTAGCAAACCGTCGTGAGGCGAGGAAGCTCGGTCTTTTGCGAAGCAAAAGTTCCGAAGCCGAACGCGAGCGAATGTAAGCCGCTGGAGCGTATGAGCGTGTTTGCGGGGAATAGTCCGACATCATTCTCATCCTTATACAGTAAGATCCGGGATATACCATTAGCCTGTCAGCTGTAATCTATCAGTGTGGTTTTGGAAAGGCATCCAGTTCCCTCAACAGTTTTTCGATCTCCTCATCCGGCAGTGTATAGTCGTGAAGTTTCCCTGCCATATAGGCATCGTAGGACGGGAGATCTATAATGCCGTGGCCGCTCCAGTTCATTAAGATGACCTTTTCCTTCCCCTCTTCTTTTGCCTTCTTCGCTTCCTCGATCACGCAGGCTATGGCGTGGTTCGTCTCCGGGGCAGGGATAAATCCTTCCGTTCTGGCAAAGGTAATGCCTGCGGCGAATGTTTCAAGCTGATTGTAGGCCCTCGCCTCGATGAGTCCATCCATATAGAGCTTGCTCACAAGCGGCGCCATCCCGTGGTAGCGAAGTCCTCCTGCGTGTATTGGCGCCGGCACAAAACCATGGCCTATCGAACACATCGCCAATAGCGGCGTTGTCTGCGCCGTATCGCCGAAATCATACAGATAGTGACCTCTTGTCAATGTCAGACAGGAAGTAGGTTCACAGGCGATGACCTTGATATCCTTCCCGTGTATCTTGTCCCTGATAAATGGGAATGAAAGACCCGCGAAATTACTCCCTCCTCCGGCGCATCCGATGACAATATCGGGATATTCGCCGGCCATCGCAAGCTGTTTCTCCGCTTCAAGCCCTATGACGGTCTGGTGCATAAGGACATGGTTCAGGACGCTCCCCAGGGAATACTTCGTGTTCTGAGAGGTAACGGCATCCTCGATGGCCTCACTGATGGCCATCCCCAGGCTGCCCGGATGTTCAGGATCCTTCTCAAGAAATTTTCTTCCCGCATTCGTATGGGAACTTGGACTGGGGATGCATTTCCCACCCCAGGTTTCCATCATGACCCTTCTATAGGGCTTCTGGTTATAGCTTACCCGTACCATGTATATCTTCAGTTCAAGGCCGAACTGGTTGCACGCAAACGCAAGGGCGCTTCCCCACTGGCCTGCCCCGGTCTCTGTGGTCAGTCTCCTGGTGCCAAAGATCTTGTTGTAATATGCCTGCGGGACAGCGGTATTCGGCTTGTGGCTCCCGGGAGGGCTGACACCCTCATTTTTGAAGTATATGTGCGCAGGGGTGCCGAGGAATCTCTCGAGTGAATAGGCCCTGGCGAGCGGAGACGGTCTCCACATGACAAGCCTCTTCAGTACCTCCTCGGGAATGTCGACCCACCGCTGCGTGCTTACCTCCTGCTCGATCAGGTTCATCGGGAATATCGGTGAAAGCATGTCCGGCGTTATCGGCTCACCGGTAGCCGGATTTAGCGGCGGCGGCAGAGGACCTTTCATGTCTGCCTGGATGTTGTACCACGCCTTCGGCATCTCCTTTTCACTTAGAAAAATCTTTTTTTCCATCCTTTACCTCCTTAGTTTATCGCGTTTATCGCGTTTGTTGCGTTTATCGCGTTTGTTGCGTTACCTTCGTAAGTCGTAATGCGTGAGCAGTAAAGGGAAAAAGCTGCGGAGAACAGAGAACAATGGCGTGATGTGTTGTCATTGCGAGCCTGCAGGGCGTGGCAATCCCATACAACAGATCGCCACGTCGCTTCGCTCCTCGCGATGACAATAAAGGATGGAAGCTCCTCGCGATGACAAAAAAGGATGGAAGCTCCTCGCGATGACAAAAAAAGGATGGAAGCTCCTCGCGATGACAAAAAAATATTGAACCTTGAACTCATCTCTCGTACCTCGTGCCTCTTCCCCTATCTTTTTTCTCGTACCCCGTTTTTCAGCATCCGGTAAAATAAAAGGCCATGAATCGTTACGATCCATGGCCCCTTGAAACAAAAAGGCCACGGACGGTGCAAGACCGCCCGTGGCCGGTTATTTACGGTCTCGCACCTACACTAACCACCACCAAGCCCAGTTTGTTCTTTTGGCTGTCTTTATCATATTGTTTCTTTTTTAGCACAAAGCATTTTACTATGTCAAGAAAATTAGTTCAGCCGTCAGCAACGAACTGAGAAAACCCGTCTGTCTGGTCTATCTGGTCTGTCTGGTCTTAATGTTGCGCTATCGGCTTGATCCATTCTTTGCTGCTGTTCGCATCCGGTATCCAAAGATCAGCGGATAGTCTTTGTTATTATTGCGAGCCCGCGGAGCGTGGTGGGTTGTCATTGCGAGCCTGCAGGGCGTGGCAATCCCATACAACAGATCGCCACGTCGCTCCGCTCCTCGCGATGACAATAAAGGATGGAAGCTCCTCGCGATGACAATAAAATGAAGGTTCTGCTCCCGTGTTTTTTATGTTGTACCTGAACGTTGAACCTTGAACAATCAGTTAATTCAGCATCGATCCTCGAAGGTTGAACTCACCTTTCCGCTCTCAGCTCTCAGCTCTCCGCTCTCCGCTGCCTTTCATATTCCTTGTCAAACTCTCCCTTGCTATGTATAATCAACGAGATTCAAATCCCTTACGTTTAAAAGGAGCAACACATGAAGATCAGGTTTTTGGGCGCAGCGCGAAAGGTAACCGGTTCGTGTTACCATTTACTGGCAGACGGCATTCAAATCCTTGTTGACTGCGGGATGAACCAGGGAAAGGATGCCGATACCCTCAACAAAGAGCCTTTTCAGTTTAACCCCGCTGAGATCGATTATCTCCTCCTTTCCCATGCCCACCTCGACCATTCAGGGCTGATCCCGAAACTTGTGACGGATGGATTCAAGGGCAGGATACTTACCACGTCGGCAACGGCTGATCTTGTCGAGATCATGCTCTATGATTCAGCCCATATCCAGGAGAAGGATGCTGAATGGCTTACAAAGAAATCCTTCAGGGGTGGCAAAGATATCCGCTTCGAGCCGCTCTATGATACAGAGGCTGTGAAGCGGGCAATCCCGTTTTTTGATAAGAAGAACTACGGGAACATTGAGGGGCTTAACAACGGAACAGTCAAATACCGGTTTATCGATGCCGGACATATCCTCGGTTCAGGCTCACTGGAGCTATGGTACCATGATCAGGACGGCAAGGAGAAAAAGATCATATTTTCAGGAGACGTCGGCAAGAACGGGAACCCGATCATTAATGACCCTCAGCACGTGGAAGAGGCTGACTATGTCGTTGTTGAGTCAACCTATGGCAACAGGCTGCATAAAGATCTGAACGAAAGCATCAACGAGCTGGAATATGCGATCAAGGATACCTTCAGAAGGGGCGGCAATGTCCTGATCCCGTCTTTCGCGGTAGGGAGGACGCAGGATGTGCTCTACATATTAAATAAACTCGTTAAAGAAGGAAAACTGGAAGACCTCGATGTCTATGTCGATAGTCCTCTCGCGGATAAGGCCACGAAGATCTATATGGCCCATCCGGAATTCTTCGATGCTCAGGCGGTAAATATGTTCAAGTTTAAAAGCAGTGAAGGGATGAAGATCCATTTTACAACCATTGTAGAGGAATCGCAGAAGATCAATAAGATAAAATCCAGGGCGATCATCATAGCCGGCAGCGGTATGTGCGATGGCGGCAGGATACGCCACCATTTCAAACACAATATCTGGAGACCGGAGTGCAGCATCATATTTACCGGTTTTCAAGTAGGGGGTACGCTCGGCAGGCACATCATTGACGGCGCAAAGACGGCCCGTATCCTTGGTGAAGAGATGGTCATAAGGGCAAAGATCTACACCATTGGCGGTTTCTCGGCCCATGCAGACCAGAAGGAACTCCTTGAATGGCTGGGCACATTCACCAATAAGCCGAAGGTCTTCATAACCCACGGCGAAGAATCGGTAGCCCTTACGTTCGAACATGTCGTTCAGGAAAAACTGGCCCTCGAAACACACGTTCCATACAAGGGAGAAGAGATAGAGATCTAACGACCGGATGCTGGATACTCCATACTCGTCACTAAATACTGGATACTGGTCGCTCGTCGCTGGATGCTGGAGCATAGCGCAAAGCGCATAGCGGAAAGCGGAAGGACCGAAGGATGGGGGACGAAAGGACGAAACAAAGGATGGAAAACCAGGAACGAGGAGCGATGTTCATCATTATGTTGTCATCGCGAGGAGCGAAGCGACGTGGCGATCTCATCATACCTATCACCTATTACCTTTCGCATTTCACCTCTCACCTTTTACCTGGTTATTGACATGATCGATATTCCACACACTCTCATACGAAGCAAAAAGAGAAAAAGGACGCTGAGCCTCAGGATCGACGATGGCGGCAGGGTCGTCGTCTATGTACCGTATCGGACGCCTGAAAGTGAGGTCACCACATTCCTCCGTGCGAAACAGGACTGGATAGAAAAAAATCTCCAGGTACTCAGTCAACGCAACCAGGAGAGCGGGCTGCCGAGAAGGTTCGTCCCCGGTGATACATTCCTCTATCTCGGTGACACATACCCGCTTGAGGTATGTGAAAGCGACAGGAGACCACCGCTCGCCCTTTTGCACGGCACGTTCCAGATGGACGCGGGCAGCCATCAAAAAGCAAGGGAGCTCTTTGTCAAATGGTACATTGTGAGGGCGAAGGAGACCATTGCGGAGAGGGTGGACCATTACAGGCGGCAGTTGAAGTTTCCACCTGTCGAGGTGCGCATAACAAGCGCACAGAGCCGGTATGGATCGTGTTCCGCAGATAACAGACTTTCTTTCAGCTGGCGGCTTATCATGGCCCCCTATCCGGCGATAGATTACGTGATAATACACGAACTAGCCCATATAAAACACAAGAACCATTCGAAAAGATTCTGGGGCTTTGTAGAGAGTATGATGCCCGATTACAGGCAGCGCCGACTGTGGCTCAATGAGAACAACCATCTCCTTGTACTCTGATATAAATTTAATGCACGGGATGAGAATCGAACTCGTACAGGGCATAACTCAACATCTGGACCGGTTTTTTGGGGGCAGGTCAGCTATCCCGGGATAAATCCTGAACACCCGCAGCTTAACCAGAGCGTTAAGGGTTGCCCCTGAATTTGGCGGCCATGCTTTCGAGCTCATCCCAGCGATGATAGGCTTCATCAAGCTCCTTTCCCACCACGCCCAACCGATCGTTAGCCCCGTATATCTTGTCAAGATCACGGCTTGCATAGAAATCGGGGGAATTGAGGGTTTCCGTGAGGCGTTTTTTCTCTTCCTCCAGGGCTTCGATGATCTGTGGCAGAGATTCAAGCTCCCGGGTCTCTTTAAAAGAAAGTTTATCCTTCTCCTTCGGCGCTCTTTCCCTCTTTTGTTTCTGTTCCTTTGGAGCTGTTGACTTCAATTGCCCGGTTGTTGTTTTCCTCTGTCTCAGCCAATCGTCGTAGCCACCGACATACTCCACTAACAGTCCATCACCCTCAAAGACAATTGTAGAGGTCACCACATTATTGAGAAACTCGCGGTCGTGACTGACCAGCATGATCGTACCAGTGTAATTAATAAGCCTGTCTTCGAGCAATTCCAGCGTTTCCGCATCAAGGTTATTCGTGGGCTCATCGAGAACAAGCACATTCGATGGAATAACGAAGAGTTTCGCCAGGAGCAGGCGGTTGCGCTCACCGCCGGAGAGAGAACTGACGGGCGACATAATCCGCTCTGGCGAAAAAAGAAACTCCTGAAGGTACCCCATTACGTGTCGCTGGATGCCGCCAATCATGACCGTGTCGCTGCCGTCACCGATATTCTCCCTGAGAGTCTTATTTTCGTCGAGCTGTGCACGGAGTTGATCAAAGTAAGCAATGCTGATATTGGTACCCAGGCGAACTGTTCCCTGTTGGGGCATGAGGTCACCGAGGAGTATCTTGAGAAGGGTGGTTTTGCCGGAACCGTTCGGCCCGATAACGCCCACCTTATCGCCGCGGATGACGGTGGTGGAGAACCCATTGATAATCTTTGTATCACCCCATGCAAATGAAATTACCTTTGCATCCACAACTATCCGGCCGCTCCGTTCCGCTTCCTGGATTACCAGCCGGGCAACTCCCGACTGCTCCTGCCTGCGGGAGCGCTCCTGGCGCATCTGCATCAACGCCCGGACCCTGCCTTCGTTGCGTGTGCGACGCGCCCTGACCCCTTGCCTGATCCAGACCTCCTCTTTGGATAATTTCTTATCAAATTCATGCCACTGCTTCTCTTCTGCATCCAGTAAAGCCTGTCGTCGTTCAAGGTAGGTTCTGTAGTTACAATCGAAAGATACCAAACGGCCCCTGTCGATTTCCACAATCAGAGTTGCCAAACGCTGGAGAAAGGCCCGGTCATGGGTCACGAACATGAGCGTCTTTTCGTACTTCAGCAGGAAGTCCTCGAGCCAGAGGATGGTACTAATATCAAGGTGGTTTGTGGGCTCGTCGAGGAGCAGGAGGTCCGGATTACTCACCAGTGCCCTGGCCAGAAAAACCCGGCGCTTCATACCCGCAGATAAAACCCGGAACCGGGCATTTTCGTCCAGTTCAGCCCTTTGGATTACCCTTTCAACTTGCTGGTGGTAATGCCAGGCACCGGATGATTCTATCCGGTGCTGTACGCCTTCGAGCTTCCTTATGAGGCCAGCATCCCTGTTCCCGGCAATCTGCATGGTAAGGTCGTGGTATTCTCTGAGGAGTTCCACATGTTCCTGTCCGCCAGCGGCTACCACGTCATAGACCGTTCCCGGCAGGTCATCGGGAACATCCTGTGCCAGCATAGCGGTCTTCACATTGCCGCTTCGAATAATCCCGCCTGAATCCGGAGTTATATGACCGGCCAGCAACTTCATGAGGGTGGATTTGCCCGAACCGTTACGGCCCAGCAGGCCGATCCGTTCGCCGGCCTCGATCTGAAGCGTGACACCATCAAACAGTTGCGGGCCGCCAAAATTTAGCGAAACATCATTAATGAGTAAAAGTCCCATACCATCTCGCGGGTCTTAGTATAACCGACAAAGGAGGGATTTGCCACTTCTGCTTTGTGTTTGCTTCGGGATTTATGTCCACTCTTTCCAGACCTCGGGCACATAGCCCACTGTCGCTTTGCGGCCATCTCTGACGATGGGTGTGCGGTACAAAAGGGGGTGATTGAGAAGTTCCTCCTCCACATAATGGGTGAGGTATTTAAGGCTAAGCCGGTTGTATTCTTTGTTGTCTTTGTCGATGAGGTTTTCGATCTTAACATTGTTCAATTCTCCTCAAATTTAAATAGCCATTATTTCACTTTCGGATAGGCGCCAGTGATGTCCAAACTCCTTGGAATTGCCGGTATCGGTACGTGAAGGTTGTCGTGAATCAATTGACAAGGGCCGCAGAATAAGCTTACAGTGTTAACCAAAGTAACTACAAGGGCCACGTGAGGGACTTAATTAACCGTTTGTCCAAAACGTTCCCCTAACGAGATAATATCAGATCATAATTTGCTTTAGTTACTAATTTTCCTTAGTAAAGAGGTGTCATGAGTTTCAGTTCATTTAAGCTTCATCCAAAAATAGCTGCCGGCGTCAGAGCGCTCGGTTATCAAACTCCGACTTCTATCCAGATGCAGACGATCCCGCCCATCCTTTCAGGGAAAGACGTTATGGGCCTTGCCCAGACCGGAACCGGCAAAACAGCGGCATTTGTGCTGCCGATCCTGGAGCGTCTGCTCCCAGGTCCACGCGGCAAGGTGCGTGCCCTGATTATTGCGCCCACACGCGAACTGGCAGAACAGACCCATGTATCGATCAGAGAACTGGGGCGGAGCACACACCTGACAAGCTGTACAATTTACGGCGGCGTGAGCCTGAACCCGCAGATCCAGAAACTCCGTGCCGGTGTCGATATTATCGTTGCTTGCCCCGGCCGGTTACTCGATCACCTTAATCAGGGGACTATCAACCTTGCGAATTTGGAAGTCCTGGTCCTTGACGAGGCAGACCGGATGTTTGATATGGGTTTCCTCCCCGATATCAAACGGATCATCAAACAAGTGCCCAGAAAGCGGCAGACGCTGATGTTCTCTGCCACCATGCCCGACAGCATCCGGAAATTGACAGACGAAGTACTCCATAATCCCGTCACGGTAAAGGTGGGCCCCACGGCCCCGGCCAGCACAGTGTCACATGCGCTTTATCCCGTTCAACAGCATCTGAAAACCGGGCTCCTTCTGGAGCTGCTCAGACAGACTGATACAGAATCGATCCTGATTTTCACACGCACCAAGCACCGGGCAAAATGCATCGGTCAGGAACTGCAGAAGAAAGGGTACAAGGCTGCCTCACTCCAGGGAAATTTGTCGCAGAACAAGCGTCAAGATGCTCTCGACGGCTTCCGCAAGGGCTCATACCAGATCCTGGTGGCAACGGATATAGCGGCCCGTGGCATCGATGTGTTGAGCATATCTCATGTCGTCAACTATGATATGCCGGATACGACGGATGCCTATACGCACCGTATCGGTCGTACCGGCCGTGCGGCTAAGACCGGCGATGCTTTCACCTTTGTCAGCCAGGAGGACGAGCCCCAGGTCAAGGACATTGAACGTGTGCTGGGCGGGAAGATAGAACGGCGAATATTGAAAGGCTTCGATTATACGAAATCAGCTCCGGCCCGGAACACCGAATTTGCACGGCCGCCACGGCCGCCGCAACATCACAGGGCGCAGCCAAAACCGGAGCGGGCCAGCGGACGTACGGATGCGGGAGCAAAGCCCATAACAACCACCACCAAGCCGGGACGCGGTGTCTCTTCTGGAACAAAAACCACAAAGTCATCTCAGTCGAAAAGGCGGTGGAACAGCGGTGGAAGGGGTAAATCATCGATGCACTGAGGCAGGGAGTACGGGGATGTTTCGCCGGCTGAGGCGTCGCTCCGTGACGATAGGGAGACGTCCCCGTTCTGCCCACCCATCGGTTGTCCTCTCAGCAATAAAAATCGTAGCTCCACACGTGCTTCTTATGTTCCGGGCGCAGCCTCACACAACTGCCGTCATTGAGCCAGAGCCTCCCTCTCTTGGGTTGCTTCCGGGGTACCCTACAACCCCTCCTGTCTCCAGATTCTCTCCACCCTCTTATGGTTCATCTTCCATCCCTCATTCTGCGGCATGGCCGTTATCCTTCTGTATCCGTACCGCCCATATCTCTTCGCCAGCTCTATGATCCGTTCCGTTTTTTCCTGCTCTTCCTGCCGCATGATGCAAATTTGCCTGTTTTCATCCATCATCCTAAGTTGAATATGCAACGATTTGAATGTCCATAGGGTAGAGTTTGCCATTTTATCCTTGAATAGACCTTGTTTTCCTTGAAAAAATAAATATTTTTCCTTTGATTACACATTGATTACATTCTGTTTTGTTTTAAGACTGTTTTTATGGTGTCTTGTAAGCCCCTTTAATATCAATGCCCGGGACGAGAATCGAACTCGTACAGTCACAAGGACCGAGGGATTTTAAGTCCCTTGCGTCTACCTATTCCGCCACCCAGGCACATCTTTTATATAATAGGAAAACCTCCCGATGTCAACAAACATTTAAAACAGTGAATAGTATATCGTATATAGTATATAGCGAACTGCAACCCAAGGCGGGAGGAGCAGTGAATAGTATATCGTATATAGTATATCAGGAAGAGTTGGTTGTCATTGCGAGCGGAGCGTGGCAATCTCATCCCTTAGGTTTGTATTCCTACATTCACGTTTCACGAATTACGAATTACGGGTTTCCAGCTATTCACTATTCACTATCGACTATCGACCGCCTTTCACGTTTTTATTCATGACATCATGCTGTCAGTCGGGTAAGATATATTAACGCTATGGACAATCCTCAGATCATTACCGTCCGGTCATCGGCAGGTGCGGGAAAAACCTATAACCTCGCGCAACATTACCTGAGATTCCTTGTCATGGGTCAGCCGGCAGGAAGCGGCCCCAAAAATCATATCTCGAATATCGTTGCCCTGACCTTTACCAATAAGGCTGCCGCAGAAATGCGGGTTCGCATCATCGACTGGATGAAAAGG
>JAQTNJ010000088.1 GCA_028713955.1 Syntrophorhabdaceae bacterium | reverse complement strand
GCAGCAGGTGAAAATCTTGAACATTCAGTCCTTTATCCTGAGGCAGCGCGTATTGCAGATGAGGAAGGTTTTGGCGAGATCGCCACGCTCTTCAGGGAGATCGCCAAGGTCGAGGTGCAACACGAAAAGAGGTACCGTGCCCTTATCGGCAATATCGAGAATGACAGGGTCTTTAAAAGAGATACGGTAGTGAAATGGAGGTGCAGGAACTGCGGCTATGTCTATGAGGGCAAGGAAGCACCTCAAGAGTGCCCTGCCTGCGCCCATGAGCAGGCCTATTACGAACTGCTGGCGGAAAATTATTAAAATTATCAACTTACAGCAATCAGCGTTCAGCGATCAGCAGGAAAGAGTTGCTGAGACTGACCGTTGGTTGCTGACAGCTGCAGTTTTGGTTTTTTCCTTGACAGGCCTCTTTTCCATCTGTTAGTTTTCTTTGCGAGTTATGAAGATAGCCGGAATACAATTTGCATGCTCTCCCGACAGAGAGAGAAATAACGAAAAGGCGCTGCAACTCCTTACTGTTGCGCTCAGAGAGGATGCAAAACTCATCTGCTTCCAGGAACTCTTCAACCTCCCGTGGTTTCCCAAGGACAGGGATGAAGATGCTCGGCGATTCGCTGAAAAGACTGATGGACCCACCATCCGGCTCTTCAAAAACAATCTTAAGGGAACCGACAGCGTGGTTATCCTCCCCATATTTGAAAGATCAGGACAGAAGTATTTTAATACTTCGGTCGTTTTCAATAGCGATAAAACGATCGGTACATACAGGAAACTTCATGTTACCGATATACCTCTCTGGGAGGAAAAATTCTATTTCTCTCCCGGTAACCAGGGACTCCCTGTCTTCCAGACACCTCATGGCGCTATCGGGGTACAGGTCTCCTGGGATAACTTCTACCAGGAAGGTATAAAGATCCTCAGGCTGAAAGGCGCCGATATTATCTTTGCCCCAACTGCCTGCGCCTTTAAATCGCAGCATATCTGGCAAACCGTGCTGTCGGGTAATGCCATTGCCAACGGCGTCTATATCATGCGCGTCAACAGGGTCGGGAGCGAGGCAACGCAGGACTTTTATGGTATGAGTTTTTGCGTCAATCCGGAGGGAGAGTTGGTCGGAGGACCGACGGGAAGAACCGACGGCGTGCTCCTCGCGGATATCGATCCTGAATACCTTCAGCATGTGCGAAGGGAATGGCCCATTTTAAAAGGGAGACGCCCCGCCTGCTATAAGGAGATCTTCATGGAGGCTCTATGGGAGAAGAACGATCACTCTGTGTAGTCTGTGCATGGAGAAAAGATTGTCAGAAAAAATTTTTAAGAAACAAGGATGTCTCACTCAGATGTCCCGATTACGCAAAAGATCTATCTATCAAGGACGGGAAACAACCAGATGATCAAAAGAAACATAGCGACGATCATAAGGGACGCATGTGAAGGTTGTAAAAAAGACGGCATCCTCCCTGTTAACACAGATATCAACCCCATCATAGAAATTCCCAGGGAAGAAGGGCACGGCGACTACTCTACAAATATCGCCTTCCTCCTCGCTCCGGTCCTGAAAAAAAATCCGAAAGAGATCGCGGAGATCCTTGTGCAGCGTATGGATTTCAACGCCGTCTGCGACAAGATCGACGTCGCGGGAAAAGGCTTTATCAATTTCTATGTAAAAGATGCCATCTGGCAAGAACGCTTGCAGGATGTATATGCGAACGGGATCGAAACCCTCTTCCCCGGAACGGGTCAGGGAAGGAAGGTTCTCATCGAGTTTGTCAGCGCAAACCCTACCGGTCCCTTGCATATCGGCCACGGCAGGGGAGCGGCTGTCGGCGATGTCCTCGCCAACATCCTTTCAAAAACCGGTTACGATGTAACAAAGGAATACTACATCAACGACGCCGGCAGGCAGATCAAGACGCTCGGCAGGTCAACGTTCCTCCGGTGGCAGGAGCTAAAAGGACTTCAGGTATCCTATGAACAAGATCTCTATCAGGGTGAATACATCAAAGACCTTGCCCGGGAGATCATCGATAAAAACATTGAGATCCCTCCTGCAGAGGAAGACGCCATAGCTTCTATGGCACGATTCTCAGGCAATGTCATCATGAACGGCATCATGAAGGACCTTGAAGACTTCGGCGTCTGTTTTGACAGCTATTACAGGGAGTCCGGGCTCTATGAAAGGGGCGTTATTGACGACACTCTTGCACTGCTTAAGGACAAGGGGTTCGCGTATGAGAAGGACGGCGCTCTCTGGTTTCAAACAAGCGCCTTCGAAAAGGACGAAGACAGGGTCCTGATCAAATCTGATGGGGAGAAGACCTACTTCACATCGGATATAGCATACCATCTCGATAAATTTGAACGTTCCTACGAGACGCTGGTCGATATATGGGGCTCAGACCATCACGGGTATATACCGCGCCTGAAGGCCGCGATCCAGGCACTCGGAAAGGACAAGGAAGACCTGAAGGTCATACTGATCCAGTTCGTTTCACTCCTGAAAGATGGAAAACCCGTCGGCATGTCTACCCGCGCCGGGGCATTCACTACACTCAGGGAGGTTCTCGACGAGGTCGGCAGGGATGCGGCGCGGTTCTTCTTTCTCATGAGAAAAAGCGACGCCCATCTCGAATTTGATCTCGATCTTGCCAGGAAGACCTCGAACGAAAATCCCGTATACTATGTGCAGTATGCCCACGCGAGGATCATGAGCATCTTCAGGAACGCCGGAGAGGAAGGCATCGGCGCTGATCAATTAAAAAAAGCCAATCTGCACCTTCTGACACAGGAGGACGAGATCAACCTCATAAAAGGGATCATTCATTTCCATGATGTCATCGAGGGATGCGCCAGGAGCTTCGAACCGCACAGGATCACCTTTTATCTTCTCGATCTCGTGGGAAATTTCCACAGCTATTATAATAAGACGAGGGTGCTCGGCGACGACAGGGAACTGACCCTTGCGAGGCTATTGCTTCTTCACATGCTCAGAGATGTAATTCGGTCAGGCCTTAATATACTCGGCGTATCAGCGCCGGAGAAGATGTGAGCTATACGCACACAGTTGACATATGAAAGCTGCCTGCGAAACATAGTATGCACTATAGGATATCTATGAATAACCAAACACCAATAACCAAGCTCCAATTAATCACCAATACCCAATATTCAATAACCAAACAAAAATTTGTATCATTTCTCGTTTGAATATTCGGTCATTGGGTATTGGGTATTAATTGGTGATTGATGTTTGGTTATTGGTTATTGTTAACACGGAGGTTTGATGAGTAAAAAACATAAAAATAGTGAAACACCGGCAGCCGATAACAAACCGGTAGAGCTTCAGAAGACAAAGAGCAAGACCAGGGAGTATATCGAATCCCTCATTATAGCGGCGATCATTGCCTTTTTCGTCCGCAGCTTCTTCGTCCAGGCATTCAAGATACCGTCAAGCTCCATGGAGCCAACGCTCCTTGTCGGTGACCATCTTCTCGTCAACAGACTGAGCTACGTTGTGAAAGTACCCTTTACCGACATTGTTATCTTCGAACTTGGCAAACCAGACCGGGGTGATGTCATTGTCTTTCGTTACCCCGTGGACAGGAGTAAAGACTTTATAAAGAGGGTTATCGCCAGGGAAGGTGATACTGTAGAGATCAAAGACAAAACTATCTATGTAAACGGGAAAAAGATGCAGGATCCATGGGGATACTATTCAAAGGAGCCTGTCATACCGGGCTATCTCTCTCCCAAAGACAATTTACAGCCCGTGAAGGTGCCCGGGGATTCTTATTTCGTCATGGGTGACAACAGGGACAGGAGTCTTGACAGCAGGTTCTGGGGTTTCGTGAGAAAGGAAGACCTTGTGGGAAAGGCCTTCATCCTTTATTTTTCATGGGACAAAAATTCGGACAACCCCCTGTATTATGTACGATGGCTCCGCATCGGCAGGGTAATAAGATAGCCGACAGCGATCAGCTTTCAGCCATCTGTTTCGATCATCGATCATCGATCATCGAATATCCAGCATCTGGTTCGCTATGAGCCATGAGCTATGAACTATCAGCTTAAGAGGGCTGTCAGGTTATGGATTTTCAAGGGCGCATATGGTATCATTTTATATAATGAAAAGATTCCTCATTATTTTACTTCTCACTCTCCTGCCGCTTCCGCTTTTTAGCAGCGATTACTCATCGTCGATCGAATTCTTCTTAAAGGGCTACAGGAGTGAACTGAGGGGCGACCATGAAGAAGCCCTGGCATATTACGGGGCGGCGTTGAAATTCAATCCTGATTCCGCCGAGATCAGGGCCGAGCTTGCCTTCCTTTATATCAAAAAGGGGGACACGGGCAAGGCAGAGGGACTGCTTAAAGAGGCAATCGAAATCAACCCCACGAGCCATGATGCCCTATTCCTTCTTGCCGGTATTTACTCGGCAAAAGGTGATTTCGCCAAGGCAAAAGCCCTCTATGAGAAATGTATTGCCCTCAATCCGGAGGATACAGAGGCCTATCTCTATCTCGGTTCCCTTTACATCGCAGAGAAACGCTATAAAGATGCATTGATTATGTATGAAAAGATACTCGAATACGACAGCGAAAATATTATATCCCTCTATTATACGGCAAGGCTGTCTGCCGAGATCAAAGACTATAAAAAAGCAAATACCCTCTACGATAAGGTCCTTGAATTAAAACCAAACTTTGAGCCGGCGATGCTCGATCTCGGCACGATCAATGAAATAGAAGGAAATTTCGAAAAGGCAATAGAATATTATCAGAAAGTGATCTCAATCAACCCCATGAATAAAAAGGCACGTTCAAGGATCGCTGCGATATTTATCAGACAAAAGGAGTACGATAAGGCAATCCACGAATTCGAAGAATTATCCGGTATCGACAGGGAGGACCTTTCCATAAGGACACGCATAGGGCTTCTTCACCTTGAAAAAAGGAGATTCGACGAGGCAATAAGGGAATTCAACTTTGTACTTACCTCTACTCCCGGCAACAATACCGTTCGACTCTACCTTGCCATGTCATGGAAAGAAAAGGGAGACCTGAAAAAGGCTATAGAGGAGTTTCTCAAAGTAGACCCGAAATCGGAGGAGTTCTCAAATGCGCTGAAAAACCTCGCATTTCTTTATATCAAGACAGGTAACCCGGATGACGGCATTAAAATAATGGAACATTACCTCGGCGAGGTAAAACCTACTGCTGAGATCTATATATTGCTGTCAATGCTTTACGAAGAAAAGATGGATTATGCAAAAGGTATCGCATCATTGGAAGAGGCGCGGAAGATCGAACCGAATAATATAGACGTTTTATACCAGATCGGCATGCTGCACGAAAAAAAGGGTAACACCGACATGGCACTGACGTTCATGGAAGAGGTATTGAAGATCGATGCTGAATATGCCAACGCGTTGAACTTTATCGGCTACACCTGGGCTGAAAAAGGGATAAAACTCGACGAAGCCGAGGCAATGATCAAAAAGGCCATTGTGAAGAAGCCCGACGACGGATATATTCTCGACAGCCTCGGATGGGTCTACTATAAAAAGGGCAATTATAACGGTGCGCTGACGGCAATACTGAAGGCCCACCAGTTGATGCCTGATGATCCGACTATTGCCGAACACCTCGGTGACGTTTATGCCGTTATGAAAGACAATACAAAAGCGATCCATTACTACGACAAGTCCATCCAACTGGAAAAGAAGGAAGAAAGAAAAAAGATCCTTGAGGAAAAGATAAAACAGCTCAAAGATAATAAGAAATGAAAAGCTCCATAATGCGTCTGAATAACCAATAACCAAACACCAATGACCAATTAATAACCAATATCCAATGACCGAATACCCAACAAATAGAAACGCAATAGAAAAATCCAGTTTGGTTATTAAAAAATTGGTTATTGGGTATTATTTGGTGATTGGTTATTGGTGTTTGGGCATTTTGAACTAATCGATGAAGACAAGAATCATCATACTCTGCCTTGCGATCCTTTTGAATGCCTGCGCAATGCTTCCGAAAAAGGCTGCCCGCTTCGCCTGGCCTGAACACATAAAATACGTTGCTGCCCTTTGTGAGCTCGACATGTCATGGAGGGGGATGACCTATTCCGGCACTATGTCTTTACGGGTTGATTATCCCGACGTGCTTCTTGTTGAGGTCTACGGGCCTTTTGGCAATACCGCCATGTATATCAAAAAGGACAGGAACGGCTTCCTGCTTGAGAACCAGGAGGTCAAAGAAACGGATGAGGGCAAGTTCGAGAAAGAATTCGGCATACAATTGAGCGACTTTATCGATGACATTACGATGAATAACACCAGGGAACCTGTCGGGAAAGGTTCTTCGATCGTTCAACGGAAGGGCTACACAGTGACCTACAGGCTTGATGATGAAAACACGGTATGCTGGCATGGCGCTGACGGCCATATCTGTATAGAATTTATTGAGGCATCTTTTGAGAAAGGACCGGGCCTTGGAAAAGGTACTTCTGCAGGCATGTGACCGCTATGACCAGGAGAGGCTGAAAGATTTTTTTGTAAAAGGCCTTCAGGCCCTCGGGCTCCGCATCGATAAGCAGGCGGTCCTTCTGAAGCCCAATCTTCTGAGCGGCAAAGCGCCTGAAAAGGCAGTCACCACCCACCCTGAATTCATCAGGGCACTAACCGAAATACTTCTTGATTACGGGTGTCAAATCACGATCGGAGATAGTCCCGGCTATGAAAAAACTAAAAAAGTCCTTGTAAATTGTAGAATTATGGATATTATTGAATACTATGGTTTAACTATATCTCCTTTCAATCGGAAACTAATAAAGGTTATTGATGGAATATCGCCATATAAGCGGTTCACTCTTGGCGAGGACCCAAAGGATTATGATCTTGTCGTCAACCTTCCAAAGCTTAAGACGCACGCGATGATGGGCTTGACACTGGGGGTGAAAAACACCTTTGGCTTCATACATTCCTTTGAAAAAGCACGGTGGCATCTGAGGGCAGGACAGGACAGGATGCTTTTTGCTTCAGCCCTCATCGATATCCACACCATAGTCAGCCCCCACCTGACGATCCTTGACGGGATCCTCGGCATGGACGGAGACGGTCCATCGAACGGAAGACCGCGGAATCTTGGGGTCGTTGCCATGAGCAGGAGCGCCTTCGTTCTCGACGACGCCATTGAGAAGCTCGTCCAGCCAGGCTACCCCCTCCCCATCACGGCGCTTGCCAGAGAGCATGGCCTCATCAAAAGCTATGAGACGGTTACTTATGGGGCCCCCGTGATCAAAGATTTCAGGATGCCCGGCACCATGGCTACCGATTGGAGCATCCCGCAGCCCATCAAAACACTTCTCAAGAACGCATTCGTCAAAAAACCAAAGATCATAAGTGCGGCCTGTAAACGATGCGGCGTTTGTGTAAAGGTGTGCCCTGCAGGGGCGCTGTCAACACGGCCGGATGAACCGCCTGTGTTTGACTACAAAAGGTGCATTCGTTGTTACTGCTGCCAGGAGATGTGTCCGGAAGGGGCCATCAGGATTTAACCTGGACCGGATGCTGGATACTGGTTGCTGGTCGATGGATACTCGTCACTGGTCGCTCGGCGCTGGATGCGGAATCAGCATAGCGTCACAACCGTGAGGAGCTTCATTCTTTATCGTCATCGCGAGGAGCGAAGCGACGTGGCGATCTCATCCCTTAGGTTTGCCTTACTCCATTCACGAATTACGAATTACGGGTTTCCTTGCTATTCACCATTCACCGTTCACTGCCTTTATTGCGGGGAAACATCCGACGTCGATGCTCATCCTAATATATCACTATAGGGCATCGGTGTCGGGCTTTCCTGTAGCAAACCGTCGTGAGGCGAGGAAGCTCGGTCTTTTGCGAAGCAAAAGTTCCGAAGCCGAACGCGAGCGATATGAACCAGCCCACACCGTTGGCGAGAGGGGGTGGCTCTGGCAGCTTTGCTGCTGGAGGGGGCGACGCAAGCCCCGGTAACAGCGCCGCAGGAGCGGAATGAGCGTGTTTGCGAGGGATGTCCCGACGACATGCTCATCCTCATGGAGTACAGTCCGGGATACATCATTTTCGTTATTCGAGGGTCCCACGAAAAGCGCGGCATGGCTAATTGTTTAGGATTTGGTGCTTAGAATTTCGAATTTCCTACGAGCTGTCAGCTATGAGCTTATATTCTTTCCCGTCATAGGAAACGCATTTGTCCATCCCGGTATCGTCGATATAAGGCTTTACGCCCTCCAGGTCGCCTTTCAATTTTATGCACATCCCGCAGTCTGAACTTAAGTTCCTCGGGACAGGAACAAGCTCGATCTCAACATTGTGTCCCTTCAATGCCTTCTCAGCCTTCAGAACGTCATGGATGGTAAAAAAAAGTAAGAAGTAAATCATATCAGTCTCTATCGTATATCGTATATCGTATATCGTATATAGTATATCGTAGGTCGTATATCGCAGAATAGTTGGCGGCAAGGGGTTTTTGCTTTTTGCGATATACTATATACTATATACTGTCGTCTCACGGACGTTTGGCTATTTCCCGTACCGCTTCAATGAATACAGCGACGTCTTCGTCTGTTGTAAAGTACCCGGGCGCGACCCTCACTGTGCCTTCCGGAAAGGTCCCTATCGTTCTGTGCGCCACAGGTGAGCAGTGCAGACCTACCCGCGTGTATATCGCCTGTTTATTGAGCTCGTAGCCTACTTCAGACGGCAATTTGTCCTCGATGTTGAAGGATATGATGGGTAACTGGCTATTATCATCCTTATTGCCGTATACGACAACCTGCGGGATATCTGATAATTCGTCAATAATAGATCGCCTCAAATCCTGTTTTCTTTTGATGATCGTTCCGATACCGGTCCTTTCTATAAAGCTTAAACCGCCGAGGAGCGCTGCAATCCCCGGCGTGTTGGGCGTGCCGGACTCGTACCGGTCAGGCAGAAACAAAGGCTGTTCAATAGACTCCGACCTGCTTCCCGTACCGCCGAATTTCAGCGGCATAAGCTCTATTCCGTTCCGTATATAAATGGCGCCAAGGCCCTGAATACCATAGAGCGACTTATGGCAGGAGAAGCAGAGTATATCGATATTGTCTGCTGCGATATCAACTGGAAATGAGCCTACTGTCTGGCAGGCATCGACGATGAGGGTAATCTCTCCGATAACCCTTTTTATCTCGCCAACCGGTTGGACCGTGCCGATTACGTTAGATCCATGGTTGATGATCACTGCCTTTGTTTCCTTGCGGACGAGCCTCTTTATATCCTCCGCGTCGAGTTTGCCATTGTGCGCACATTGGACAACAGAGAGGCGGATGCCTTTCTCTTTTTCAAGAAACGTAAGGGGCCGCATCACCGAATTATGTTCCAACGAGGTTGTAATAACATGGTCATTTTGCTTCAGGAGACCAAGGATGGCAAGATTTAATGACTCGGTCCCGTTCTGGGTAAAGAGAATCCGTTCCGAATCGCTGACGTTGAACAGGTCTGCAAGTTTTTCCCGTGCCTCAAAGATGAATCTTGCCGCATCAACGGAAAGGGTATGTCCGCTCCTGCCGGGATTGCCGCCGACATTAAGGACAAAGTCGTTGAGAAAGTCTATCGTCTCTTTCGGCTTCGGGAATGAAGTCGCCGCATTATCAAGGTAGATCATGTTTGTCTCCGATCAGCTCCACCCCATCCTCCCATCTCCGCATCCTCTCATCTTCCCATCTCCGCATCCTCTCATCCTCTGCTCTTCACCGTCTGTCACTATAATTCTTGTTTTCTATTTTAGAAAATTAAGTGCTGCATAGCAAATAGATAATTTGAATAAGTAATCATCTATTAATAAATTTATTTTGTTAATCATGAATGTCATAGAAAAAAGACACTAAATATGTTCAAATATAAACAGGCTTGTGCTTTTATGCTTTCAAGCTGACAGATGAAAAATTTGCACCAGGAACACTTACTAAACACGGTGAACAATATGAAATCGCAACACCCGCTGCCGGACCACTATTACGTACTGGCCGAAGAACTAAGTCCACTTACGGTCATGCTCCGTGAAGTGCTTCAGTACTACCCCTCTCCTGAAGGCAAACCACTGGAGGACATCTCGGGGCTCATCGACGAAATGAACCGTGTTCTCAAGCAAAATATCGAAGGCCTGGTAACGGCTACCGATAACCTCACGGCAGAAGTCCTGGCAAAAGAGTATGCACCGAGGGAAACCATCCGGCAGGCCGTGACCCGCATAGAAGAGCCGCTCCTCAATATGATAGCCTGCTACCATGATTTCTGGAAAAGACCATTTCCTGTTGGTTTGGAAGAGGGGCAGATGCTTTTTACTGCTATCCTTAAAAAACCGGTGGAAGAATATCTCGAACAGCTCGAAATGATCCTGTTCACCATCGACAACCCCGGCGAAGCGTCTGAGAAATATGGCATCAACAGCATAGCACTGAAGACCGTCTTCCACATCGAAGATACAGTGAACGCATTTCATGGATGGCTGAAAAAGACACATGGGTCCGGGATAAAGACCGGTAGAAGAGGTCTATGGATCTTGCTGCTCGCGCTATCCGCGGGGTTCGCGGTGGCGTTCCTGAGCATAATGAAACCGGATAAAACGGGCAAATAGTCAAAACACGCCAAAAGTAACCCTGCCGGAGGGGAAAATCATGGGTAAAATACTTAACCAAAGATTCGAAGAGATCAAGGTTATCGTCGATAAAGGCATCAATGCGAAAGGGACGGTTGAGATCCTGAAGGTTCTCGACGCGCCTCCCTATATCCGCGAACTTGTTGAAGAGCTTGAACTCTACAGCGAACTCCTTCCCCTGGGGCGTGAACACCCCTTCACGGCAGAGCAGCGCTACCTCCATTTCCTCTGGGACACATTTGACAAACTCCCTATATGCCTCTTTGTCAACTTCGCGATCCTTTTCAGGAGACTCATCGCTGAACATCTCTTCAAGAGATGCGGCACAGGGTTCATCGCCGAGGAAAATCTCAGATTCAACTTTGGTCAGAATATCGAGATCGGTGATTCTGCCTTTTTCAACCGCAATGTCTTCATTGATTCCAAGGGAGGGGTCGCTATCGGCAATTACGTTGGGCTTGCAGAAGACGTGAGGATCTTCACCCATACCCACTCGGAGGCATCCCACATCGTCAGAGAGTATCACCCCGTAGTGATCAAAGATTACGCAATGGTCTACACCGGTGCGGTGATACTGCCCGGAGTAACCATAGGCGAGCAGGCCATCGTCGCCTCTCATGCAATGGTCACGGCTGACGTCCCCCCGAATACCGTTGTCGCAGGGATGCCGGCAACAGTGATCAGGGAGAGGAAGACAGAGGGCAGGACAGGGGAAGACTTAGACCATCTCTGGCTCTACTAATTACAGCTCATAGCAAGACCGTATATCGTAGTTCGTATATCGTATATCGAAAAAACAACTCCATTTGCCGCTACCGGTGCAGCGCAATGTCATTGCGAGCCCGCAGGGCGCGGCAATCTATTGTCATTATCCTCGCTACGTCATGCTCATCTTCACGGGAGATCGGTGATTAAAAAAGGGGAGCCGAGGCTCCCCTGGTTCTTCTGATAATTTCCTTTGCTACTTACCGAGTTTGCTTTTGAATTTTTCGATGAGTTTCGGAACGACCTGTTTGTAGTCGCCTACTATACCGAATGTTGCCGCTTTGAAGATCGGCGCATCGGGGTCTTTATTGACCGCGACGATACAATCGGATGTCCGCATACCGGCGAGGTGCTGAATAGCACCGGAGACACCGCAGGCAATGTAGATCTTCGGCTTCACGGTCTTGCCTGTCTGTCCGACCTGGTGCTCGTACGGTATCCAGCCTGAATCGACTGCCGCACGGGAGGCCCCTACCGCGGCACCCAGTAAATCTGCCAGTTCCTTAATGAGGGTAAAGCCTTCTTCATTGCCTACGCCCCTGCCGCCTGTCACGATGATATCTGCCTCTACGAGGTTCACCGCCGTTGCCGACTGCAGGAACTCAAGGACCTTCGTGTTCAGATCAGCCTCTGCAACTGAAAAAGCCTCTTTTACCA
>JAQTNJ010000087.1:4436-12352 GCA_028713955.1 Syntrophorhabdaceae bacterium | reverse complement strand
ATTTACAGACACGAACGATAAAGGGCGCCCGCGGGTTTGTCTTGAACATCGTATAGAATCCGACAAAACCTCCGATAGCACTCCTGGGGATGTTGGTCAGTTCCGCAACCTCTGTAAGCGTATCTATGTCAAGCTGATTTTTTCCGGAGAGGTTCTCGAGGTCACGCAGTATGAACATGAGGTGCTCCCTCGCGTTGCCTCTTTTTTCTATGACATTTTTTATATCCTCTGTCGTTATCATCTTCGTCACCGCCTTTACTGATAAATTTTCTCAATCTTGCATGCGCAGACTTTGTACTCCGGGATCTTGCACACCGGATCAAGGGCATCGATGGTAAGCTTGTTTGCGGCCGCCTCAAAAAAGTGGAAAGGAATAAAGACCACATTGGGTTTTGATTTTTCCGTTACCCTTGCCTTTATCCTGATGCTCCCTCTCCTCGTGGACACCGCCACTACCTCACCGTCGGTGATGTCATAGTTCTTTGCGTCGTTGGGGTTCATCTCGACGAACCCTTCCGGTACAAGCTCATCAAGCACCTTTGAGTTTCTCGTCATGGTCCCGGTATGGAAATGCTCAAGCAAACGGCCTGTTGTTAGTATCATCGGGTATTCGGCGTCTGTTCCTTCTGCCGGCGGGGTATATTCTATGGCCGTAAAAAGCCCGAGACCGCGGGAGAACCTGTCTTTGTGCAGATACTGGGTCCCTGGATGATCCGTTGTGGGACATGGCCATTGTATAAGTTCTTTTTCTATCCTTTCACAGGTGATGCCTGCATAGGATGGGGTAACGGCCCGTATCTCTTCGAAGATGTCTTCGGGTTTTGTGTAATCCCATTTTGCCCCCATGCGTTTTGCTATCTCGGTAGTGATCCACCAGTCGTCCCTCGCGTCACCGCACGGCGGAAGGACCTGGTGCATGGGCTGCACCCTTCTTTCCGTGTTGGTTGCCGTTCCTTTCTTCTCGATAAATGCGCAGGCCGGCAGGACTACATCGGCATACTGGGCCGTCTCGGTAAGGAATATATCCTGAACAACCAGGAACTCCAGCGCCTCCAGCGCCTCAATGACATGGTGCTGGTTCGGATCAGACATGACGGGGTTTTCACCCATCTCATATATGGCCTTTAATTGTCCTCCGACTGCCGCGTTGAACATCTCAACGATCGTCAGCCCGGGTTTGACCGATAGCCCTGTAACGCCCCATGCCTTTTCAAACTTTGCCTTGTTCTCTTCGTTTGCCACTGGCTGGTATGCCGGATATGACACGGGAAGCGCGCCCATATCGCAGGCACCCTGAACATTGTTCTGACCCCGAAGCGGGTTTACCCCGCCGCCGGGGACACCCATATTGCCGAGCAGCATCTGCAGGTTTGCTGTTGACTTGACGTTATTCACACCGGATACAAACTGTGTGATACCCATGGAGTAATAGAGCGCCATCGGTTTCAGCCTGGCCATAAGCCGTGCCGCCTTTGGGATATCGCCGGGATTATCCAGCCCGCATATCTCTGCCACATATTCGGGAGTATACTTTTCAAGGGTCTTTGCAAGTTCGTCAAAACCTTCACACCTGCTCGCAACAAATTCCTTATCGTACAGTCCTTCCTTTATCAGGACATGCATGAGGCCGTTAAGGATCGCGATGTTCGTACCGGGTTTGACCTGGAAGTAGTAATCCGCATACCTTGAAAGCTCGATCCTCCTGGGATCGGCAACGATCAGCTTTTTGCCTTTATTGATCACCGCATCTTTGATCATCGAACCAAGGACAGGGTGGTTCTCTGTCGTATTAGAACCTATCACGAAGAAGCCATCGCTGACAGGCACCTCCCTGATAGAATTCGTCATTGCTCCGGAACCGAATACAGCCGCCAGACCGGCGACAGTTGAGCTGTGTCAGAGACGGGCGCAGTGATCGACGTTATTCGTTCCGATCACCGCGCGCATGAATTTCTGCATCAGGTAGTTCTCTTCGTTGGTGCACTTTGCCGAGGACAGCGCGGCGATCGAATCGGGACCGTGTTTTTCCTTTATCTCGGTAAACTTGCCGGCAACAAGATCAAGCGCCTCATCCCAGGTTGCCTCCTCGAATACCCCGTTTTTCCTGATAAGGGGTTTTGTAAGCCTCTTCGGGCTCTGCACAAAATCAAAACCGAACCTCCCCTTCACACAGAGATGTCCCTTGTTTGGACCATCCTCATTTCCCATGGTCTTTACGAGCAGGCCTTCTTTGTTTTTATAAAAATCTATCTTGCACCCGACACCGCAATAGATACAGATGCTTGATTCCTTTTCCAGTTCCCATGCCTGCCCCCTGCCGAGAACCGTCTGAAACGACAGGGCGCCGGTGGGACACAACTGGACGCAGGTACCGCATTTGACACAACCGGAGTCCCCTATCTTTTCAAAGAGGTCCGACGTGAGGTGGGTATGGCTACCCCTGTCGGTGAAACCCCAGATGTTGGATACCTGTATCTCCGCGCAGGCCTTAACGCATCTCCCGCAGAGCACACACCTGTTCTCGTTCCTCTTCAGCCCCTCGCTCGTTTCATAATCAATAACACGGTTGCGGCGGGGGTACTCATCAGGCGCCTGTTCGATATTATACCGGTGTATAAGGGCCTGCAGCTCACATTCACCGTTGGCATCACAATAGAGGCAGTTATGGTCACCCTCGGCAAGAAGAAGTTTCAATATCCCTTTCCTGATCTCCACTATCTCTTCGTCTTCTGTAACAACCCTCATCCCATCCATAACAGGTTCGGTACAGGAGGTCTTCAGCATCGTCTCGTTGACCCGTACGATACATATCCGGCAGGCCCCTGTCCTGCTTACCCTGGGGTGGTAACAGAGATAGGGCACCTGAATACCATTCTTCAAAGCCACCTCCAGAATGGTCTGGCCCTTCTCTCCAGCTACTTCCTTTCCGTTGATTGACAGTCTGACTTCATTCATGTAGGAACTCCTTAGGAAAAAATGGACTAACTATATATGATAAGGGAAAATTTGGTTAAATCCCCATATGTGAATTATTCAAACCCTATCTATTCTTGCCATAGTAAGATTGAAAAAGTCAAAGGAAATAATTCACAATACTGAACTATTTATTTGACAGGATACGCTAAACGCTCTATAATCAACCATCCAACAGGCGATACAGGTCATAATGTTTTATGGTTTTTTACGGATTGAAAGGTTTACTGTACATTCCATCACAATCGCGTAGCGCAACATCTTGTTTCCGGTTCTGTGGCACAATCGAAGATGATTTAAACATTTCAAGGAGGTACTTCTATGTGGCAGCTGAGGAACGACGAGATTGCAAGGGTCGAGGCTGCAGTCAAGCAGGTTCTTCCCCCTTGCCAGGTCAAATGTCCTATCAAGGAGGCTATCCAGCGGACCAACGTGATGATCTCGCTGCTTCCTGATGATCCGGAGAAGGCACGCGAAGGCGTGATCCAGATCGGCGACTATCTGTACGAGAGAAATCCGCTTTTTACCGTATGCGGGTACATCTGTGGTATCTGCGAGCGGGAATGTAACTACAAGACAAAGGGTGGTGCCGTCAGGAGAAGGCTCCTGAAAAGGTTCCTTTCAGATTACTACACGCCCTATCTTGAGAAAAAACCGCCCCTGGATATTAAAAAAGACAAAGAAAAGGTCGGTATAATCGGTGGAGGGCCCGGGGGACTCCTGTGTGCCTGGGAACTGAGCAAAAAGGGATACGATGTAACGATCTTTGATAATAACCCGAAATTGGGCGGCGCCGTCCGCTACATCCCGAAATACAGGCTCCCCGAGGACGTCCTTGACGCGGCTGTCGATGGCATTGCGAGGATCGGCGAGATAAAGGTCGAAAAAGAGATGAAGGTAAACGGCGGCGACCCCATAGAAAGCCTCAGGAAAAAGGGGTTCAAGGCCTTCTTTATTGCCACAGGGACACCCCTCTCCCGCCCGCTTACCCTTGGCATCAAACCTGTTGACTGGAAGGGGCTTGAAAATGTTGAGTATGGTCTGGCCTTCCTTGACAAGGCAGGCAGAAACGAGATTTCTTCTGACCATTTTATAGGCAAAAACGTGATCGTCGTCGGCGGAGGGAACGTTGCGTTTGATGCGGCAAGGACTGCGGTGAGATATGGGGGAAAGGTAACGGTTATCTGCCTTGAAACCTGGGACAAGAACCACAAAGACGGGATTGTCGCAGACCCGGAAGAGATCGAAGGCGCCCACCAGGAAGGCATCAGGATCGTTTACTCGAGAGGCGTACGGAAGGTTATCGGCGAAAACGGCAAATTCAAAAAGGTTGAAAGTCCGAAATGTATAAGCGTCTTCGATGAAAAAGGGTTCAACCCCCAGTTCGACACATCGGACTGCATCGAGATAGAGGGCGATGTCCTCCTCATCACCATAGGGCAGACCTGGGACA
The DNA here is from genome assembly GCA_028713955.1 of Syntrophorhabdaceae bacterium. Classification (NCBI taxonomy): domain Bacteria; kingdom Pseudomonadati; phylum Thermodesulfobacteriota; class Syntrophorhabdia; order Syntrophorhabdales; family Syntrophorhabdaceae; species Syntrophorhabdaceae bacterium. Next base: position 7,926 of record JAQTNJ010000087.1, on the reverse strand, counting down.
GGTCATTTCTGCAGCAGGCGGGGCTCTTTGATGAGAATGGGAGGCTCGCCGTTGATCCCCTTACGCACCAGAGCCGTCTGAGAGAGGAGGTATTCCTCGGCGGCGATGTGAGGAGGATAGGCTTCATGGTCGACGCCATGGCCGAAGGGCGGCAGGCGGCAGACTCGATAGATAGATATCTCAGGGGGGAGAGTCTCCAGAGGTGGCTTTTACGCTATGAAAGCAGTGACGCACCGTTAAGGGAGGTATATAAACCTGCACCGGAGCCTAAATGGACCTCACCGGATGCCCGGATGAACTTCAATATGTTCGAGATAGGCTTTACCCTCGACGAAGCGGTCAAGGAGGCGCGGAGATGCCTCGAGTGCGGGCCCTGCATATCCTGTAAGGCATGCGTGTCCGCGGGGATACAGCCGGAACTGCCGGCAGTAAAGGTGGACGAGCATCTCTGCAGCGGCTGCGGCATCTGTGTCGCCGCATGCAACTACCACACGGCTCACCTTGGAGACGTGGAACAGCTCTTCGAAGGCAAGGTAATCGGCGTCAAACGCATCTCATATACAGACCCGGTCCTCTGCAAGGCCTGCGGTATGTGCGTGTCGGCATGTCCGTCCGGCGCGAGACATCTCGAGCCCGATTTCTCTTCGCCGCTAAAGCAGAAGGCGGAATATCAACCCGGTATCGTCTGTTTCCATTGCAAGTTCGGCTGGGGCTATACGGCCGACAATGTCAAGCTCGCGAATATAAAGAACATGGTGCCCGTTGTCTGCATAGGAAAGGTGGACGCAACGGATATCCTGAACGCCTTCGACAAGGGCGCTGACGGTGTCCTTCTCCTTGGTTGTGCCGATGGTGACTGTCATTTCCAGGACGGGAACCAGGAGGCAAGGAAGAGGATATATCTCCTTCACCAGGTCCTTGAATCTTTCGGCATCGAGAAAGAGAGGCTGGAGGTTATAACAGCGATGGATCCGAAAGGAGAAAAGATCACCGGCATCGTAAACAGTCTCGTGGACAGATTAAAAGGCCTTGGACCGACCAAGGGTCAGGAGGGGAAACATGTCAGATAAACCGAAATTAGCGATATGCTGGTTTGGCGGATGTGGAGGATGTGACGAGGCCATCGTTGACCTCAATGAGGACATACTGAAGGTGACAAATGCATTCGATCTGGTCCTCTGGCCCGTTGCGCTTGACTTTAAATACCATCACATAGAAGCGATGCAGGACGGCGAGATAACGCTCAGCATCATCAACGGCTCTGTAAGGAACTCCGAGCACGAGGAACTCGCCCACCTGTTACGGAAAAAATCACAGTTCGTGCTCGCCTTCGGCGCCTGCGCCTGTTTCGGCGGGACACCAGGGATGGCAAATATGCGCTCTAAAGAAGACATCTTCCAGTGGGTCTACGAAAATGCGCCTACCATCGTGAACCCGAAGCATAATGTCCCCAAAACGGTGACAAAGGTGGATGGGGGGGAGTTGACATTGCCTGATTTTTACAAACAGGTCTTCCCGCTGAACCGGATCATCGACGTTGATTACTATCTTCCGGGATGCCCTCCGCCGCCTAACCTCATATACAACGCGGTGAGCGCTGCCATTGCGGGGAATCTTCCCCCAAAGGGATCGACGCTTGCACCGAGGAGGGCCCTCTGCGACGTATGCGACAGGAACAAGACAAAACCGGATAGATTACAGATCCAGAAATTCCACAGGATACACGAGATCGAGGCCGATCCCGAGAAATGTTTCCTCGCCCAGGGCATCATCTGCACCGGGCCGGCAACACGCTCCGGTTGCGGCGAGGTCTGTATGAAGACCAACATACCCTGCAGGGGCTGTTTCGGACCTGTAGAGGGTGTCGCGGATATGGGAGCCAAGTATCTATCCGCCCTGGCCTCTCTCATCGAGGCAACTACCGAGGAGGAGAGAAAGATATTGACCGAAAGCATTGTTGACCCGACAGGTTATTTTTATCGGTTCACAACGGCTTCCTCTCTCCTGCAAAAAAAGAGAGAAACATCAAAAAAGCGTGGCGAGGTGCGATAATGGGGAAAAAAATAACAATCAATCCGGTAACACGACTGGAAGGGCACGGCAAGATAGACATCTTCCTCAATGACAACGGGGATGTTGAGGACGCATATTTTCAGGTGACCGAACTCCGGGGCTTTGAAAGGTTCTGTATCGGGAGACCGGCAGAAGAGATGCCCAGGATAGTCCCGAATATCTGCGGCGTCTGCCCGACCCCTCACAACATGGCGTCCACAAAGGCACTCGATTATATCTACGGCGTCGCCCCTACCCCTACGGCAAAACTGGTACGGAGGCTTCAATATAATGCAAATTTCATTGAAGATCATTATATACACTTTTTCTTTCTGGCTGCTCCGGATTTCGTCGTCGGCCCTGATGCAAACCCTGCGGAGAGAAACATCCTCGGCGTAATTAACAAGGTCGGTCTCGACATAGGGAAAAAGGTCATCGACATAAGGAAGCGGACAAGGGACATCATAAAACTCATTGCCAGCAAGCCTGCACACCCCGAGGGGGGCCTGCCGGGCGGTGTTCCGAGGGGCATCACGGAGGAAGAGCGCAGGGAGATCAGGAAGACCGCGGACATGTCGGTCGAGTTTGCCCTTTTTGCCATGCAGCTTTTTAAGGATGCGGTCCTCAAAAACAAGGCCTATCTCGACCTTATACTAAGTGACGCATACAACCTGAAGACATATTATATGGGTCTCGTTGACGATGACAAAAGGATGAATTTCTACGAAGGCAGGTTGAGGATCGTTGACCCCTCCGGTAACGAGGTTGCGAACTTCCATCCCAACGATTACACCGATTACATCGGCGAGTGGGTGGAACCATGGACATACATCCGCCTGACCCATCTGAAAAAGATCGGCTGGAAGGGGCTCATCGAAGGAGATGACACATCCCTTTACAGGGTCGGCCCTCTTGCGAGGTATAACGTCGTCGACGGCATGGCAACACCGCTTGCACAGAAAGAATATGAAGAGATGGTGAATACGCTCGGAAAGCCTTCACACCATACGCTCGCTTACCACTGGGCGCGGCTTATCGAGGCGCTCCAGGCGGCAGAGAACCTCCAGGCGATAGCCAACGATCCTCTCCTCACAAGCAAAGATATCCGGAACATGAACTTCCAGTTCACCGGGAAAGGTATCGGATGCGTTGAAGCCTGCAGGGGCGTTCTCATCCACCACTATGAAACGGATGACAGGGGTTTGATCAACAAGGTCAACCTCATAGTAGCGACGCAGCACAATGCAGCGCCTATGGCCCTCTCCGTGAAAAAGGCTGCCCAGGGCTTCATCAAGGGCGGCGAGGTAAAGGAAGGGATGCTCAACATGGCGGAGATGGCATTCCGCGCCTATGACCCGTGTCTCGGGTGCGCAACCCATACGCTCCCCGGCAAGATGCCCCTGGAGATCAACATACGGGACAGAAGCGGCGCGATCAT
>JAQTNJ010000087.1:0-4336 GCA_028713955.1 Syntrophorhabdaceae bacterium | reverse complement strand
ATATAACTGTTGTCGAGGCAAGTCTCGGCGGCATCGGACTTCTGGACCTCATGGCAGGTTACCAAAAGGTGGTTATTGTCGATTCCATCAAGTCGGAACACGGCAGCCCCGGCGACATTTATAAGATCGATGTGGATGACCTTGGGAATCCGACATATCCTGTAGGTCCTCATTTCCTTGATGTGAGGACTGCCGTCGAACTGGGCAGTAAATTCGGTTACACAATGCCGGAGACCATCGATATCTACGCCATCGAGATCAGGGACAACACAACCTTCAGCGAAACCCTGACACCGGGGGTTGAAAAGGCAATCCCCGAGCTTGCCGGTCTCATCATTGAAGACTTATGTCCCGGCAATGGGAGGGGTTAGTTACGTTTGTTCACTACGTCCCTCATCGCGCAGAATTTCTCATTCAATAAAACATTGCGGATCTTCTTCGAGGAAATCGCTTCTCCCCTGCGATAGTGAGTAGGCATAGGCAATAGCCCTGCATCCCCGGCAGTTCGACCAACGGTTGCAGATCCGGCATTTACCCTTATAGGCACTTTTGTCCCTAAGAGCGTTGAGGACGTTTGAGGTTGCCCATATCTCCCTCAATGAATCTCTTAATATGTGACCAATAGGGATACCCAACCTCCTGCATGGCGTGATCGTACCATCAGGGAGCAAGGTAATTCCCGATACCCCTGCAGCACAGCCCCCGCTCGGGAATACATAGCGATCGTTTTCAGCAATTTCTGCATTCAACTGTGATGCAACGGGGTCGCCTGTTACGATTTCAAGACCTGGGGTACTGATGGAAAATATCCTTTCATACACTTCTTTCACTTTCTCCTTTTTAAGCATTTTGGAAAGCAATGTTGAACCTCTTCCATAAGGCACAAGCCTTGAAAAACCAAGGCGCTGAACGCCAAGATTGGTTGCCAGTGACACCATGTCTGAAAAAAAGGCTACATTTATTTCAGAGAGGGTCACATTTAACGTCACTGTTATGCCGGCATCGAGAAGGTGTTGAGCCCCCTTCATCGCAGAAGAAAAACTATGTTTTCCCCGGATTGCTTCGTGTATTTTTTCCGGCCCCTCAAGGCTTACCTGGGCGCCTCTAATGGGAAAATCCGCAAATATACGGGCATTATCTTTTTTTATCAGCGTTCCATTTGTGAGAAGGTATATGTTGAACTTATACCTGCAGATTTTTTGAAGAATTTTCGAGAGGTCTTTTCGGAGAAGCGGCTCCCCGCCTGTTATATTAAAACCTGTAGAGAAAGGAATCGCATATATGTCTGACCATTGCTGGATTGTATGGGAAATATTTAGTAATACCTTGTTGATTTCAGGGAGCGGCATTTCTGTCATGGTTCTTTCTTCCTGGTAGCAATGAGTACATGCGAGATTACATCTCTCCGTAAGATGCCACTGAACAAAAAAATCGAAAGAAGGCTCTGTTTTCTTAATTTGATTAGATTTCATAGCTTAAAATATAAAGACAGGCAGCAAGGTAACATCGTTCCTTAGCTGCCTGTCAGTTATTGCGTTGCAGACCTGCAACGTCAACTCTTTCAGCTCTTTCATTTATGACATCTCTTTGTAGCATCTTTTCCCAATGCTTTTTTGATGCCATTCCAGAAGACCGCCTCCTTTTCACGTATCCTTTTCCCCACCTCTTTTTTCAATTTTCTCACCTCCTTTTCACTGTTCAATTATTGTTTTGTATAGTGATAATAATACAATTGTAGCACTCTTTCAACAGCTGTCAAGCACATGTATGGATTTCCGGCTGCAATGGGCAGGTAACAAGGTCATAAAAACGCAATGAAAGTTTTTGCCGGTGGTCACATCTATATTACCCATTTCGCGCTATGCACAAAATGGGTAATATTCGCAACTGTTCCCTCCAGACATTGCTTGCAAAACAGGGGGGGTACGCCATGGTATCTCTCGGGTGTTGGTATTATTGGATGTTCACCTTTACTCGACGGGAGGAATATAGGATGTCCCTGTTGTCCGGTGTATGGAGGGGTGTCATACGTATTCCCCGCTTATCATGGCGGCCGGGACCGGGAATTCAGATGGTGAGGGGCTGCTGCTCTGTTGCATGTAATGAGTATGTGTTGTACATTTAATATATGCTTTATCCCATCCTCGTTGTAGAAGATGACCCAAAAATAGCGCACATCGTAAAGGTCTACCTGGAGAATGCCGGGTTTCGTGTAACACACTCGGAGCGCGGAAAAGATGCCCTGGAGGCCGCACAGAACGAGAAACCGCTTCTGGTAATCCTGGACCTGATGCTGCCTGACATGAGCGGCGAGGAGCTTTGCCTTCGACTCAAAGAGGTCGCCGATGTGCCCATAATCATGCTTACGGCTAAGGCTTCCGAAGAGGAAAGAGTCGCAGGGTTCGCTCTGGGTGCCGATGACTACGTGGTAAAACCCTTCAGTCCCAGAGAACTGGTATTCAGGGTGAAAGTGGTTCTGAAAAGGTTCGAAAAAGGAGATCTTTCCAGGTCGGAACCGATGAGCTTCAACAAAGGGTCTCTGCTTGTAGACGGCCAAACCTACACGGCGACGCAGAAAGGTAGGATTGTACGGCTCACATCGACGGAGTTTAAACTTCTTTTTACCCTTGCCGGGTCTCCCGATCGAGTGTTTACAAGGAGCGAACTGGTAGAAAAAGCGCTCGGCTATCAGTTTGAAGGCTACGAGAGGAGCGTGGACGCCCATATCAAGAACATTCGCAGAAAGCTTGAGGATGACCCTCAGAATCCGGTCTTTATTCGCACTATCTATGGCGTCGGATACCGGTTCACAGGAAAAAGGGATGTTTAGGAGTCTCCGGCTCAAGTTTCTTATCCTTCTCCTCGCCGTAGTAGCTATAGCCCTGGTCAGCACCATTCTTTTCAGGCACTTTATGCTCAGGGATTTCAGGGCCTATCTGGAAGGCGAAGCGGAAGACAAAGTCTACCTGATACAGGCTGACCTGGAAGGGTCCTACGAGCGGTATGGAGGATGGAAGACCGATATTCAGGCACAGGAAGCCATACGTGCGCTCATGTCCGGTTTTGAGATGAGGCTTACGGATCATGGGGGAAGGCTCGTAATCGATACGAAGAGCGCCATCGAAAATGCTTCCCCGCTGGTAAAGAAGAGACTGGAAGCTCTGGCGCAATTCAGCGTGTCTGAAAGTGCCGGTGTCTTTGTGCCATACCCTCTGTTTCTTGCCGGAAAACAGCTCGGAACCCTTGAAATCAGGCAACTACGTCCCGTAAGGGAAGATATCTTTCTTCGGAGATCCGATGGGTTCTTGATGCTGTCAATGGTTATTGTCGGGGGGCTTTCTGTCCTTTTGAGTATTCTTTTCTCCCGTCGGCTTACCCGTCCCGTGAAGGAACTGGCCTTAGCCGCGTCTGCCATCAGCCGGGGTGATTTGCAGAGGCGGGTGGCCATATCCAGACACGACGAAGTCGGCAAGCTTGGAGAAAGCTTCAACCACATGGCAAAGGCCCTTGAGACTCAGCAAATACTGAGGAGGAAGCTGATCGCCGACGTGGCACACGAACTTCGCACGCCCTTAGGGGTCATGCGCGGAGAGCTTGAAGGATTAATGGACGGTTTGATACCGAACGATTCCGTGTGTCTCCAGTCGCTTTATGACGAAACGGGTAGACTCAAGAATATGGTCGACGCAATTGAGGAGCTGAACAAAGCGGAGGCCAGCCTGCTCTCCCTGGAAAGGCATCGGATAGATCTGCGGTCTTTTCTCCGGAACATTGTAGAAAGGTTCAGAACAAGGTTTCAGGAAGGAGGGGTTGTCCTGGAACTGATCTGCCCCGAAGGGCTGAGCCTTTACGCAGATCCCGAACGGTTAAGTCAGATCATTTTGAATCTGCTGAGCAATGCCCTGAAAGCCACCCCCTCCGGTGGGAGCGTTTCAGTCCGCGTAGGATCGACTGAGGGAAGATTGGAGATAACTGTTGCAGATAGCGGTAGCGGAATCAGGGAGGAAGATATCCCCTTCATCTTCGAAAGATTTTACCATGGCCCGGGGGGAGGCCTCGGTATTGGTCTAACCATAGTGAAGGAGTTGTTGGAAGCCCATGGCGCGAACATAATGGTGAAAAGCATACCGGGAAATGGCTCGTCGTTTACAATGGTCTTCCCGGCTGAGGTCGTTCACAATTCTTCATAATCCCTTCGTTACCTCTTCACATTTCCTCTTTATATTTATAGAAAATTCATATAAGGAGGTTTCAGTATGAAAAAGGTATTCGTGGTAGCTTTGATCGTGGCAGTAGGGTTTGCCCTCGGCGGTATCTCCTATGCGGCATGGTGGGG
>JAQTNJ010000086.1 GCA_028713955.1 Syntrophorhabdaceae bacterium | reverse complement strand
AGGGTGTAGTCTGATTCTATGGAGACCCTTTTTATTGACATACTATCCTTATTTTGGTAGTTTTGTAGCAAAAATTCAATAGGAAAATTATGGGTTTTTTCAGTAGAAAAGATAAAGAGAAGAAACCACACAAAGAGATCGACATCCAGCGGGAGATCAAGAAGGCTGAGAAAGACGAATCTCTCTGGATCAAGTGCAGTTCCTGCCAGGAACTTCTCTACAGAAAAGAGGTAGAGAGAAACCAGCACGTGTGCCCCAAATGTCTCTATCATTTCCCCATCAATGTCGATGTGAGGGTTGCGCTGATGTTCGACAAGGCGAGCTTCACGGAGCTTTATACGGATGTTGAACCTGTTGATTTTCTCAAGTTCAAGGATACCAAGCCATATAAAGTGAGACTCGTCGAGACGAAGGAAACAACCAGAAGAAGTGACGCAATGATGTGCGGAAGAGCTGTCATTAATGGTCTCGATGTGCTCGCAGCGATCTTTGATTTTACCTTCATGGGTGGCAGCCTGGGCTCCGTTGTGGGTGAGAAGATTACGAGGACACTTGAACAGGGAGTGAAAGACAGGCTGCCGGTTATCCTTTTCTGTTCATCGGGCGGCGCAAGGATGCAGGAAGGCATCATGTCTCTCATGCAGATGTCCAAGGTTTCAGGTGCTATCTATAACCTCAAGTCGCAGGGTCTTCCTTATATAACGGTTCTGACCGATCCCACACTGGGTGGTGTCACGGCGAGCATGGGTATGCTGGGCGATGTGATCATTGCGGAACCAAAGGCAATGATCGGATTTGCCGGTCCGAGGGTTATTAAAGAGACCATTAAAGAGGAACTCCCTCATGGATTTCAGAGGGCAGAGTATCTCCTGGAACATGGTATGATCGATATGATAGTACCAAGAAAAGAACTGAAAAAAAGGCTCTACACATTACTCTCACATATAACATGAGAGATTATTCTGCTGCCCTTGAGTACCTCTACGGGCTCGAAAGGTTCGGGATGGTATTCGGGCTCGAGAATATTTCGTGGATACTCAATATCATGAAAAATCCTCATAAGGCACTGAAGACAGTCCATATCGCAGGCACGAACGGCAAGGGCTCCGTGACAGGTATGATCACCGGCATGCTCCGTAAAGAGGGATATTCTGCCGGCGCCTATACCTCCCCCCATCTCGTGTCATTTACCGAAAGGATTACCGTCAACGGAGAGGAGATCAGGGAAGAGGAGGTTGCCGAACTCACAGAGTATATCCGGGACGGGATACAAAAAGAAGACAGGAACCGGTTTTTTACCTTCTTCGATTTTACCACAGCCATTGCCTTCGAGTATTTCAGGAGAAAGAAGGTGGATATTGCGGTTATCGAAACGGGGCTCGGGGGGAGGCTTGACTCGACGAACGTTATCGAACCGCTGGTGAGCGTCATTACCAATATCGCCCATGACCATATGGAATACCTCGGGAACACCATTGAAGCCATTGCCGGGGAAAAGGCGGGGATCATCAAGAAGGGGATACCGGTGGTGACCGGTGCGGCAGATATCCCGCTGGGTGTTATAGACGAGGTTGCAAAAAGGCTTGAAAGCCCTGTCTATAGTCTCGGCAGGAATTTTTTTTATGAAAAGACCGGTGAGCAGGTCATGTCTTATCAGGGTCCGTCAAGGACGCTCGAGGGTGTCCGGGTAAACCTGAAGGGTGACCATCAGCTTGCAAACGGCGCCATTGCCCTCTGCGCTGTTGATGTCCTCTCAACCCGCGGTTTTCCTGTCCGGGACATTACCATATATGATGTCCTGTCCCGTATCCAGTGCCGGGGAAGACTGGAAGAGGTCAGGCAAAGACCGACGGTCCTCATTGACGGGGCCCATAACCCCAGCGGTATCCACGTCCTTACAGAGTTTATGAAGGCTCGTTACGGGGACAGGAAGAAAATCCTCATTTTTGGTGTCATGAAGGATAAAGAGTATGATAGAATGCTTCAAGAGATCGTACCATCCATGGATACGATAATATTAACAAAACCCAATATGGAACGGGCATTGGCACCATCCCTGATGAAAGCCCATGCAAAGGATGCGATAATTACAGAAGACACAAGAAACGCATTGAGGATAGCAAAGACCCTGTCGGGAGAAGACGACCTGATCTTAATCACGGGTTCTTTCTATACTATCGGCGAGGCAAAGACAATAATTCATGAGATCTTTTAACAGAAAAATCATTGTTCTTCTCTTTCTTTTTATCCCTCTCAGTCTCTATGGGAAACAATTCGATTACAAGACCCCTATCGAAGCGCCGATCGATATAGCGGCCATGTCCGTTGAATATAACCGTGAGAAGAATACCTACGTTGCGAAAGGCAAGGTCGACCTCAGGGAAGGGACCCGGATTCTCAATGCGGACTATGTTTCTTTCGATGAAAATACCAGGGATATCTTCGCGGAAGGGAACGTTGTCTTTCAGGATGAAGGCGATCGTATCGAGTGTCAGAAGCTCCAACTAAACCTCATCTCTAAAAAAGGCAAGATAGAAGGCGGGAGGATTTATCTTCGGCAAGGCAATTTTCACATTACCGGTGAGGAGATCGAGAAGGTCGGCGAGTCGCAGTATACCATCAAGAAAGGAGAGTTCACCACCTGCGGATGGGAGGATCCTGCCTGGAAGTTCTCGGCACGAGATGTCGATGTTACGATCGAAGGATACGCAAAGACGAAAGATACAAAGTTTTATATAAAGAATTTTCCCGTTTTTTACCTGCCCTGGGGTATCTTCCCGGTTAAGACCGAAAGACAGTCGGGTTTGCTTATGCCGGGCTTTGCAGCCTCTTCAAGGAATGGCATGATCATCAATACATCGTATTTCTGGGCCATATCAAAAGACAAGGACGCTACATTCTTCCTTGACTATCTCGGTGACAGGGGTCTCAAGCCCGGTGTGGAGTTTCGGTATGCCCCCAGGGAAGACATGAAAGGGGTATGGGATTATTCGATCATCAGCGACAGGCAATATGACGGCACGCGCTGGCAGTTACAGGGGCAGCACGAACAGGTATTCATGCACGACATAGCCCTCAAGACAAACCTCCGGTTCATTTCCGACGATGATTATCTCAAAGATTTTGGTACGACGGTATCTGAAAGAAGCGAGACATTGATTAAATCCACGGCGTTTCTGGAAGTCCCCGTGAAAAAGTCCCTCCTCACAGCGGAGGTGGCGAACTTCAGAAACCTCCTTTCAGATGATAATAATAAATCCACATTTCAATACTACCCCCACGTATCCTTTTTCACGGAGTATATCCCGTTTCTGGACGGGAAGCTCTATACGGATTTAGTCACAGATTACACCTCCTTCTACCGGGACAAGGGTGATAAAGCTTCGAGGCTGGGTATCGAGCCGAGATTGAGCTTGCCATATTCGTGGAACGGGATCAATTTTCTTGTCAACGGCACCCTGTTAGAGACGGCATACCTTATCAACCGGACCGATGGTAGCAGTAATGATACGGAATACCGCCAGACCTTCAGGATAGAGGGGGATATGAACACCCAGTTCATGAGGTATTACTATACCGATCTGCTGAACCTGGGGGAGATGCATAGCGTGATCAAGCCGGTGGTAAAGTATAATTTCATCCCTAATACGTCTTTTACCGATCTGCCCAACATAGACCCCTATGACCGGCTGTACCAGACCAACACGATCACATACGGGTTAAACCATTACCTGAACTCGACCTCCGAAGGGTGGCAGCGGGAATTGTCTCTTTTTGAGATATCCCAGACATATGGACTTTCAGGAGGATTGCGTCCTTCCGAACTCTATAAAGGCTATGGCGGCAGGTTTTCTGATATCGACGCGAGGCTGACCGTATATCCGACAACCAACCTGAGTTATTCCAATGAGACGCAGATCAGCACCGCAGGGGAAGGATTGAAGACCATCAGAAACGGTTTCAATTACATGAAACCCAACGTATACAATGTGAACCTTTCCCATAATTACACGGTTGATTTGAACAACGAGGTCTTTCTTGACCTCGGCGGCATATATAAACACTTCCAGGGAAGGTATCAGATACGGTACACGTTCAAAGATTCCGAATGGATCGATACCCTGTATCAACTCAGGTATATGCCTGGCTGCTGGGGCACAACATTAACACTGATGCAGTCGAAAAGACCCAACGATACAACTATCAGGATATCCTTTGATCTGGCGGGAATCACCACGAAATAGGAGGAGGGTGCATATGAAAGGAATTATCCTTGCCGGTGGGCTCGGCACGAGACTTCACCCGCTTACGAAGATTACCAACAAGCATCTCCTGCCCATATATGACAACCCGATGATATTTTATCCCATCGGGACACTCATCAACGCGGGCATCACCGACATTATGATCGTAACCGGAGGGAACTATGCCGGAGATTTTTTGAGGCTCATGGGAAACGGCAAGGAATTCGGATTACGCCATATCAACTACACATACCAGGAAGGGGAGGGCGGCATCGCTGCGGCGCTGTCGCTGGCGGAGTATTTCGCTGACGGTGATCCGATATGTGTGGTGCTTGGTGATAATATTATCGAGAAGAATATCATAAAGGCTGTCCGTGATTTTGAAAAACAGAAAAAGGGCGCCAGGATCCTCCTCAAGGAGGTGCCTGACCCTGAACGGTTCGGCGTGGCAGAGATCGTGAAAGGCAAACTGGGGAAGATCGTTGAAAAACCAAAGAAACCCAGGAGCAACCTTGCCGTCGTAGGTATATACATGTATGATGGCCGCGTCTTTGACATTGTCAAGACCCTGAAGCCTTCCGACAGGGGAGAGCTGGAGATCACCGATGTCAATAATGCCTATGTGAAGGAAGGGACGATGACCTGGGATATGCTGGACGGGTGGTGGACCGATGCGGGCACCTTTGAGTCGCTGCTGCGTGCAAGTATCCTTGTTTCACAGACAGGAGCGAACAACAAATAGCCGACAAGGCGCAAAGCGCGGAGCGCATAGCCTTCAGCTCTCAGCCCTTTGCTCTATGCTGCATTATACGGGGGTGGATATGATAAAGGATGTTGTCGCGAAACAATTGAAATATATCCCTGATGAACGTGGCCGTTTGATGGAGATTTTGCGGGACGATGATGATATGTTCGTCAACTTCGGTCAGGTTTACCTGACCACCACATATCCCCACGTTGTGAAGGCCTGGCACTATCACAAGGGGCAGGACGACTTTATAGTCTGCGTAAAAGGGATGCTCAAGCTTGTTCTCTATGACAACAGGGATGGGTCACCGACCAAAGGAGAGATAAACGAGTTTTTCATCGGTGAGTTTAACCCCATGCTCGTCAGGGTGCCTAAGATGGTCTACCATGGATGGAAATGCGTCAGCGAAGATGAAGCGATCATCATCAATATCCCCACTGAGCCGTACAACAGGGCAAAACCTGACGAATTCAGGCTTGATCCCCACGTCAACGACATACCCTATACATGGGACAGGAAAGATGGATAATACACATATTCTCGTTACCGGCGGCTGTGGTTTTATAGGCTCAAATTTTGTGCGGTATATGCTGTCCCGGTATCCTTACAACATCATCAACCTGGACAAACTGACCTACGCGGGGAACCCTGAAAATCTCAAAGGCATCGAGGGAGACAGCCGTTATAGATTTGTGAAAGGCGATATCGGCAGCATATCCGACGTGGAGAAGGCGTTTGAGTCACCCATCGGGGTTGTCATCAATTTTGCCGCTGAGTCCCACGTTGACAGGAGCATTATTGACCCTGACGCGTTCATCAAAACCAATATTAACGGAACCTTCAACCTCCTCGAAATGGCGAGAAAAAAGGGGACGAGGCTTTTCGTCCAGGTCTCCACCGACGAGGTCTACGGCTCCCTCGGCGAAACGGGTAAATTTCGCGAGGACACACCGATGGCGCCCAACAGTCCCTATTCCGCATCGAAGGCATCGGCAGACATGCTTGCCATGGCGTACTATACAACGTACGGGATGCCGGTCATTATCACGCGCTGTTCAAACAATTACGGTCCATACCAGTTCCCGGAGAAGCTTATCCCGCTGATAATAACGAATGCCCTCGCGGATATGGAATTGCCCGTATACGGCGACGGCATGAACGTCAGGGACTGGATACACGTGGAGGACCACTGCCGCGCCATCGATACGGTCTTTCAGAAGGGCGTACCCGGCAACGTCTATAATATCGGCGGCGAGAACGAGAGAACAAACATAGAGATCGTGAAGCTTATCCTTAAGATCCTCGGAAAACCTGAGACGCTCATTCGTTATGTTACCGACAGGCCCGGCCATGACCGCAGATACGCGATTGATTCAACGAAACTGAAGCGGGAACTGAGTTTCCGGGTAGAGAAAGACTTCGCTGCCGGCATGGAAGAGACGGTGCGGTGGTATATCGGGAACAGGGAATGGTGGGAGAGGATTAAAAGCGGAGCTTACCTGGAATACTATAATACGATGTATGGAAATCGATGAAGATCCTCCTCGCCGGCGGTAAAGGTCTTCTCGGGACCAGTATTATCCCCTTTTTGAAAAACAGATTTGATGTCGTCAGCCTCGATATCGATGAATGGGACATTACAGACCGGGAGTCCGGTGAAGTAATCATTGCCCGTGAGAGGCCTGACGCGCTGATCAATTGTGCTGCCATGACTGATGTGGATGGCTGCGAGGACAGGAAGGAATCTGCAGAAAAGGTAAACAGCCAGGGGGCAGCGATCCTTGCAGACATCTGCGATAAACATAATATCAGGCTTGTTCATATCAGTACGGACTATATTTTTGACGGCACGAAAGATTTGCCATACGATGAAGAAGATACACCGAACCCGGTCTCCTTCTACGGCAAGACGAAATTATGGGGCGAGCAGCAGGTCCTCGCAAAGGCCCCGTCGTCGCTCATTATCAGGAGCCAGTGGCTCTACGGAGATGGCGGAGAACATTTCATATCAAAGGTAGTGAAGGCCGCCGGAGAAAAGGGCAGTGTCCAGGTAGTCAATGACCAGAGAGGATCACCGACATACGCAAGAGATGTTGCAGAGCCTCTTGCCATCCTTATTGCAAAGAGGGAATCGGGGGTATATCATATCTCCAACAGCGGCTCCTGTACGTGGTATGAGCTGGCACGGGAGGTTTTTTTGACCCTCGGGATGGACGTTCAGGTAACGCCGGTTTCTTCGCAGGCACTCAACAGGAAGGCGGCGAGACCGGCATACTCTGTCTTCGATACGAAAAAGGTTCAGAGAGTGACCGGTATTGTCATGAGAAGCTGGCAGGAAGCACTGAAAGAATACCTGCGGAAAGGACCAACACAAATTTTTTGATTCTTGATACTCGATACAAATCAGCCTTGATAATATACCGTATATCGTATATCGTAGTTCGTATATCGAAGAACCGAACAAATTGTACGATGACCGAAAGACGTACGGGGATGAAGTGAAAGGTACTATATACTATATACTATATACTGTCGGTTGCCGGCTGCTTCATTATACGGTGTATAAATTATGAAGCTGATCTTTTTTTCCGATACCCACCTTACAAACAGGAGTTTTGACAGGATGAAATATGTCACAGGCTTCCTCAACGATGTCTGTGAGGACGCCGATAAGGTCTTCGTCCTTGGCGATCTCTTTGAGTTTTATCATGGATACGAGGGGTATATCTATCCGTGGTACGCGGGTATTGTTGATGCACTGAAAAGGCTTGTGGAAAAGGGGAAAGAGGTCTATCTGCTTGAAGGGAACCACGAGTTTGAGATGGGGGGGTTTTTCCAGGCCCAGACGGGCATCACCTGCGCGAAGGAACTGACCATGGATATTGAAGGAAAAAGGACATACATGGCACACGGACACAGGTTCGATAGATTCTGTCTGGGGAATATCCTGAAATCACCACCCATTTATATGGTTATGGATTGTTTCGGTCCGGCTCTGACGTGGAAGGTAGCCATGGCGATGCGGATATTTCTCTCGAAGAAAAATAAACCATACAGCGATAAGGCCATGGAGGCCTTCAGAGGATATGCGCGGCTGAAGCAGAATGAGGGGTACGATGCGGTTATCCTTGCCCACTCCCATATCCCGGACCGCACTTCCTTTGTTAGTGATGGTAAGGAGAAGGTCTATCTGAATGCCGGTGATTTCATCAAGCACGGAAGTTATGTGGAATATACAACACAAGGCGGTTTTCAACTCAGGCGCTACGGTTAATATTTTCCTTAAGGCATTGCCAATAAAGGAAATATTCAATATAATGATGGTGTCGGGCCCATGCAGGAAAATGTAGCAACCGCAAAGAGCACGATGCTTACGCAGAAAGGATACATAAGGAGGAGAGGATGAATATCTTTCAACCAGGTGACATCTTTCAATTTGCTATCAGGATCGAGGAAGACGGTGAGATATTTTATCATAAAGCAGCGCTCATGGCGGAAGACGCAGACACAAGCGATATCTTCAATCGACTTGCCGATGAGGAGATACGGCATAAAAGGATATTCGGGGATATGCTCACAACGGTAAAACAATCGAGCGTACCCGAAACATACAAAGGTGAATACCTCGCGTACCTCAGGGATTATATAGACGGCAAGGTGATCTTCAAGAAGGATCTCCGTGATTCCGTATTGCCCGGGATACGCGATACGCTGTCGGCAATAGATTTTGCCATGGGGCGGGAGATGGATTCCATCCTCTATTACCAGGAGGTGAAACAGTTTCTCTCAGAGAAAGACCGCGCTCAGATCGACCTTATCATCGAAGAGGAAAGAAAACACTTTGAAAAACTGGCAGAATTGCGGAAGAAGTATATTGGCTCATAGAAAATCGTATATCGTAGTTCGTATATCGTATATAGCAAAACCAAATACCTGATACTGGATTCTTGATACCGGATACTGGTTGTATAAAACAAGCCAAAAGAAATGAGGGACAAGGAGCGAGTTTTGCTGTATCGTCATCGCGAGGAGCTTCATTCTTTATCGTCATCGCGAGCATCTGACCCCCAAGGTAAACATGGGTGTTATCAAGAAAAGAAACCTGCTTTTGATACATGAGACCGGGCAAGTTTCTTAGGAGGAGCTTCATTCTTTATCGTCATCGCGAGGAGCGAAGCGACGTGGCGATCTCAAAGATGGGATTGCCGCGCTCCGCTCGCAATGACACAAGCATTCTTTTAACTGCCTCGACTCGATATACGAACTACTATATATATTATTATTTGCTATGAGCCATGAGCTATCAGCTATGAGCCGTTTTATCTCATTAGTACATCATACCCCAGCCTGAGAATCATGGCGGATACGATAACCAGAAAAAAGATCCTTACAAAGCGGTTCCCTTTGAGGATAGCGAGCCTTGTGCCGGCGATAGCCCCCAGTATGTTAAAGATAGCCATAAGTATGGCGACTCTAAAAAAGATGTTGCCGGTGAACCCGAAGTAAAGCACTGCCGACAGGTTTGTGGCAAAGTTGATCACCTTGGAAGATGCAGAGGCAGAGAGAAAGCTGAAACCGAAGATCCCTATGAAAACGAAGATGAGGAAACTCCCTGTCCCTGGGCCGAAAAACCCGTCATAAAAGCCAATTACCATACCCGTTGCGATACTGATGGAGAGCTGTTTGATACTCCCGAGCTTTGGCACGTGGAATGAGCCGAAGTCTTTTCTTAAAAAGGTATAGGCGGCGATGAGGATAAGCATGACGAGGACGAGAGGCCGCATGATCGCGGGATTTAGAAGCGTTACGACCCTTGCCCCAAGGAATGAGAATAAGAGGGCGCTCGCTGTCGCAGGAAAGGTGGCGGCCCAATTGATCCTGATATGACGGGCATACTGGATCGTGGCCATCGACGTGCCGCATATGGATGCAAATTTATTTGTTCCGAGAAGCATTGCCACGGGAAGGCCGGGAAGAAAGATGAAAAGCGCCGGAAGCTGAATAAGCCCTCCACCCCCGACGATGGAGTCTATGAAACCGGCCATGAAGGCAAAGATGCAGAGGGATATCTCAGTCATAATAAAAACAGTGATACCGAGTTGTATTCATTCATATAGCTTCGTTGCCTTCGTCGTCATCGACTCGACGTACTAAAATGTACGCCTCCGTCGCCTCCTCCTCGTCGCCTCGCTCTATTTTTGAATGCAACTCGGTATGAAAGGTCATAGGCGAGAGGTGAGAGGCAATAGGCGAGAGGCGAGAGGCAATAGGTGAGAGGTGAGAGGTCATTGCGAGCGTAGCGCGGCAATCTCATTCAATTGGTCATACCCCTGAGATCGCCACGTCGCTTCACTCCTCGCGATGACAGTAAAGTATCTAACATTGAACGTTGAACAGGTTTTCCCTCCACGCCTGACGGGTGTCCCGGGTATAGAAAGCCCGACGCCGTTTCTACGTGACATATTCGGGATGGATTGAAGCCTGGCTATGGGTAATAGAGTGTACGGCCAGTGGGATCTCAGACCTGATAGCACCATCCGAATATATCCGGTCTCTCGCCATACTGAATGCCGGTTATCTCATCATAGAGCCTCTGGGAAAAGGAACCTATCCCGCCTTTATTTATAGTGACCATCTCTTGTTTATGCTGTATCCAGCCCACAGGCGAGATCACCGCGGCCGTTCCTGTTCCAAAGACCTCCTGCAGGGCTCCTGACTTTGCCTTTTCGAGAACCTCGTCAATGGATATTTTACGCTCTTCGATATTTACTCCCCAGTGTTTGGCAAGGGTGAGCACCGTATCCCTTGTTATGCCTCCAAGAATAGATCCCTCGAGGGGCGGGGTGACGAGCACATCATCGATGAGAAACATGATGTTCATCGTGCCGACCTCTTCGATGTATTTCTTCTCGATGGCGTCAAGCCATAACACCTGGGTAAAGCCTTTTTTCTTTGCTTCCTCTGCCGGTAAAAGGGATGCGGCATAGTTTGCCGGCGTCTTTACCTCGCCGAGTCCGCCTATGACCGCCCGTGCATAGCCGCCTGACGTGATAAGCTTGACAGGGTTCAGGCCTTCTTTATAATAAGCCCCGACAGGCGAGGTGAAGATAATGAATGCGTAGGTCCTGGAGACCCGAACGCCGATATAATCGTCTGTCGCGAACACAAAGGGCCTTATGTAGAGAGAGTTGCCGCGTTTGTTCGGAATCCAGGCGCGGTCAACGGCTACAAGCTTCTTCAGGGCCTCCGTAAACAGATCCAGCGGAACAGGCGGTATACAGAGTCTCTCGCAGGACGTATTGAGCCTTTCATGGTTTTTCTCCGCACGAAAGAGGTTCACGCCGCCGTCGGCTGTCAGGTAGGCCTTCAGTCCTTCGAAGACAGCCTGGCCATAATGGAGTACAGTGAGGCTGGGGAGAAAGGAGAGCTTCCCGAAGGGAATTATCCGTGGATCGTTCCACTTGCCGTTTGCATATTCAGCGATGAACATATGATCCGAGAACTGTTCGCCGAACTCGAGATGATCAAAATCTGTTTCATTAAGCCTGCTTTTCTTTGTCTTTTTTATCTTTATCTTCATCATTGGAACCATCCCTTGATTCTTGATATCGTTTACGCTGTCAGCCAGGAGCTCATTTGCATGGCCCTATCCATTTTCCTGACCAACGGCTTGTCATATACATCGGCGCCTGACCTTTCTGTTTTACTGTCGTATTAGTTATTCCTTCAGATGAGTTGCCTTTGTATGTTACTTTCCCCTCGCTGTCCACTGTGGAATCCTTGCTGCGGCATTGCATAGTCCAGGAGATAGTATCGCCGGTTACTTTTGTGTTTGTTATCTTGCACTCCTGATTTTTTTCAGGTTTTTGCTGCGGAACCGCATCCTTCCTGGTGATACATTGCTTTATGGTTGTGGCAGGCATCTGCACCGGCATCCCCTTTATCTCGTTTTTAAAGGTCATCTCCCACATGCCTTCTTTCAAGTTGGGTTCAACGGCGGACGCATGTCCTATCCATGCCAAAGCCAGGAATACTGTGAAAAACAACAGCGTCTTCTTCATCCCTTTGTCCTCCCTTTTCGTTTTGTCGGGTCTTTTCCAACAAGACGAAAAAAAATATCATTAATTATCGGTGTGGGTCAAATAAAATGTGGAGCCTACAACAACCCTTTCGTTTTCAGGCTGACAAAAGTATCCTTTCCGATGATGATATGATCGAGGACCTCGATGCCGAGTATCTTCCCGGATTCCACAAGCCGCCGGGTAATCTTGAGATCCTCTTCCGATGGCTCAGGGTCACCGGATGGATGGTTGTGAGCTATCACCACAGACGATGCGCTGTGTCTGATCGCGTCTTTGAAGACCTCACGGGGATGGACAAGGCTTGCGTTGAGGGTGCCTATGGAAACGGTAGAGAGACCGATGATCTTATTGCGTGTATTGAGAAGGATGAG
>JAQTNJ010000085.1 GCA_028713955.1 Syntrophorhabdaceae bacterium | reverse complement strand
CTTGTCCTGTAATGGTCGCCGGCAGGGGAGAGAAAAACCTGTGTCTTGTGTTTCAGTCTCCGGAACGATTTGCTGTGGGTTATCCTGTCCCTGTCGTGCTGGAATGCGGGCCGTATGTCGCATTCAGGTTCTGGTCTCAATCTGCCCCTTGTCTGACTGCTTTTCTGTGCGAATGGAGAGAGTATATACTCTTCCCTTTTTTCCAATCGTTCCCGGATATCCATAGGCTTGAAAGTCAATAGGTAATGTATCATAAGAACAGGACTATTTCAATTCTGTAAATACCTGTAAAACCGGTTTGTTGCCGGATGTGGTGATAAAAAAACCGTACCTTGAGACGATTCTGTAAAAACCTGCTTGACAAAAATACCGGGGAATTGTTATATTTATTACATAGATAACTGAGAAACATAATCAAAGATGCCCTCCAATCATTTGATTAGGGCATTTTTTGTGTTTTGGAGCCAGACATGAGTATAAAAAATTTCAGCGAGATAAAACACTTAATCGATGTAGGCATGGAAAAGGGTTTTCTCACCCCCGACGAGATCAACGATATCCTACCGCAGAACATCTTTTCACCGGAAGACATTGAAGACATCTTCGATTTTCTCTCCGAGTCGAACATAGATATTGTTGAAACTATTAAAGAAAAGATAGAGACACCGGAAGAAGAATCCCAGGAATGGGGAGAGATAGAGAAATTTCCATCGGAAAGGACAGATAATATCATCTGGGCCTATCTCAAGGATATCGGCAGGGTGTCATTACTTACCTCTGATGAAGAATACACGATAGCGAAAAAGATAGAAGAGGGTGAGCGCAAGATACGCAATCTTCTTTTTGATCTGCCCCATGCTGTCCGTGAGCTTCAGGAGCTGGCGTCTCAACTGAAAAAAGAGACCATCAACATTATCGATGTTATTAAAAACATTGATGAAATGAACTATACGAAGAAGGATGAAGAGAAATACAAGAAAAAGACCATCTCCCTCATAAATAGCGTTAAGAACCTTTTTGAGAAGAAGGAAGAACTCCACAGGAAGATGACCGGCGTCGATGCTGCCACAAGAAAACAATATGATAAGAAGTTCAAGGCCGTTGAACTGAAGATGGAAGAGACCCTTATCAACCTCAATCTGAACAAGAAGATCCTTGAAGAGGTGATCAGGAAGATCGGCAGGCAGCTCAAGTTCATGGACGACAGAGAGGTGAAAAAGGTCAAAAGAAGATTGATGGAGATCGTGGCCATTGAAAATGGGCTCAAGACAGTAAAGAACAGACTTATCCAGGCAAATCTAAGGCTTGTTATTAATATCGCAAAGAAGTATCTCAACAGGGGCCTCTCCTTCCTCGATCTCATACAGGAAGGGAATATGGGTCTCATGAAAGCGGCAGAAAAGTATGACTATCAGAAGGGATACAAATTTTCCACCTATTCTACATGGTGGATACGCCAGGCTATCACGAGGGCGATCGCAGACTATGCGCGGACGATCAGGGTCCCCGTCCATGTGCTGGAAACGATGAACAAGATCACGAAGGTCACCATATCCCTTTTCCAGGATCTGGGGAGGGAGCCAAACCTTGACGAGATATCTTTGAAGGCCGGTTTGCCCCTTGAAAAGGTACGGAAGATCATGAAGGTCTCAAACGAGCCGATCTCTATCGAGACCCCTATCGGTGACGATGAATCAAAGCTCGGTGATTTTATTGCAGATCCCAAGTCACCCTCACCATTCAATGAACTTGTCGGCATCTCCCTTAAAGAAGAGATCGACAAGGTTTTGTCCACCCTTACCCCGAGAGAGGAAAAGGTGATCAGGATGAGGCTTGGTATCGGCGAGAAGACCGACTATACCCTTGAGGAGGTTGGCGAGGTCTTTGGCCTGACCCGCGAGCGCATCAGGCAGATCGAGGCAAAGGCATTACGGAAACTGAAACACCCGTCACGGAGAAAAAGACTGGATAGCTTCCTGGAATAGAGAAAGAAACTACGAAGATCAGACGATGAGAAGGTGAGGCTGGGAACCAGCCTCACCTTTTTTATATTCGATTATCTACTCTATAGACGTTGCAGAGGCAGTCGTTGTCGCCGATTGTTCCTTTATGGCTGACTGCTGATGGCTGATAGCTGTATGTTGTTCGCTGCTGTCTGCCATGATCTGCTCCGCTGTTTCCCGGATCTTCGCT
The DNA here is from genome assembly GCA_028713955.1 of Syntrophorhabdaceae bacterium. Taxonomy (NCBI): domain Bacteria; kingdom Pseudomonadati; phylum Thermodesulfobacteriota; class Syntrophorhabdia; order Syntrophorhabdales; family Syntrophorhabdaceae; species Syntrophorhabdaceae bacterium. The sequence continues at coordinate 10,301 of JAQTNJ010000085.1, read as the reverse complement.
ATCTTATCCGGCGAGAAGGGTTTGATGTTTGCGTATGATGTATCGAGGGTATTGTGGGGTCTGAATTCCTGGATCGTAAACCGTTTTGCGTGGCGGATATATTCTGCGACCTCGTAGACGTCTTCTTCACGGTGGAGGAACGGCACAACAGTCATCCTGAATTCATAATCCACCTTTCCTTCGAGGATGAACCGGATGCTCTCTTCAATGTTGTTCGTGTTTACATCAACGCCGCACCACCTCTTATACCTGCCGATGGGCCCCTTGACATCCATAGCGACATAATCGATGAGCCCGTCATTTACGAGCCCTTTCAGCATAAAGGGTGATGATCCGTTTGTATCGAGCTTGATCTTAATGTCCTCTGACCTTATCCGGCCGATGATGTGAAAGAGATTCATATGGATCGTTGGTTCACCGCCGGTAATAACGACCTTGTCCACCCATTTTTTGTACTTTCTCAGGTTGAGGACAATGTGTTCCAGCGGTATCTCTTCCATCGTATCATAATGGAGGACAAGATCGGTATTATGGCAAAAAGGGCACCTGAAGTTGCACCCGCCGGTAAAGATTACCGATGAAAGGCAACCCTTCCAGTCGATAAAGCTCGTCTCCAGAAAGCCCCGGATGGGGATGTTATGTCCCATGCACGACATGCAGGACCTCATCGATATTCGGTACGTTTCCCCTCCACTCACCGAGCCAGTTCTCTGTTTCATCCTCAACAACGATCGTCGGCAATGCCATGACACGATAATAAGTGGCCTCGGTAAGTCCTTCCAGGGTTCCTACATTGAAGTCATTTACATCGACGTTTTTTTCCTGGAGACTGTCTTTCAACCTTTTTGCCATCGGGCACATCGGACAGTCATCTTTGTAGAAAATTTTTACGATCCCCATTATATTACCTCCCTTTATTGGTTCATAGTTGACAGCTCATGGCTCATAGCAAATTATAGAAACGTTATTCATTCACCGCCTTCTTCTTTGTCTCCGAGAAATATTCTATGTTTCTGTACCTGTCTTTCAATTCCCCCAGTTTACCTTTGTTCCAGCTTGAGACCTTGGTAAAATACCCGGTGATCCTCGTTATCCCGTCGACGTCCAGGGACCCGCAGTAAGAGCACGTATCAGCAAGCCCTCTTGAGGTCCGGTGGCATTTGTTGCAGGTGGTGAACTCTGGAGAGAAGGCTATCTGGTCATTCGTTGTATATTTGAATGTCTTGATGACAAAGTCAGAAACGGCCTCCCGCGATGGATGCGCCTCGCCGAGCCATACATGGGAGATCGAGCCTGCCTCTATAAGCGGATGGAAGATACCTTCGTTCGTGACCCTCTCGATGGGATTCATGGCCTGTTTAACGTTCAGGTGTGTGGAATTCGTGTAGTATATCTCGCCGGATGCGATGTCACCTTTGACAACCCTTCCCGAGAGCGGTGAAAAGTACCTCATATCAAGCCTTGCAAACCGGTAACTTGTGCTTTCCGCAGGTGTCTGTTCGAGAACGATCTTCATGTTCTCCTGTCTCCTCATTTTATCTGTCAGGAGGTTCATATGGGCCATCACCTTGATGCCGAACTTCAGCGCTTGTCTGGACTCGTGCATCTCTTCACCGGTGTGGATCTGCACCAGTTCGTTGAGACCGACCATGCCAACGAGATGAGAGGCAAGGTTAAACCGCAGGTAGGGCATCCCGTCCCTGTTCATCGTAAGAAGCGCCAGCGGGCCGTCCTCTCCGAGGGAAAGCAGTTTCTCCATAAAGACCCTTTTTTCTTTATGGGCCTTCACGGCAAGGACGAACCGCTCTGTAATGAGGTTAAACAACTGTGTATCGTCATTTTTCGCAAGGTAGGCAAGCCTTGGAAGGTTAAGGGAGACATTCTGGAGGGCGCAGTATCTCATCCTCCACGGTTCTTTTGCATCGAGGAGGTCCTTTTCATCGAGCTTAAAGCTCAGACGGCAGCACTCGGAAATCTTCGCCGTTTCACCCCGGTCGAAGACATAGTATGTATTGCCTTTGTCTGCTGCTACATCTGAAATGAGGTTGAGAAAATCCATATGGCCCTCGGTGCGGAAGAACTTCTCTGTCATGTGGACAAGCGGTTTCGGGAAGAAGAAGGGTCGTCCGGCCCCGTCACCTTCTTTAAAGACCTCGAAGAGTACCCATGCGAATCTCTGTGCTTCCTTCTCATATTCCCCGTAGGTCTTGCCGGTGAATTTCCCTCCGGGACCAATAGCAGGGACATTGACAAAGTGTTGCGGTATCTCCCAGTATATATTGATGTCTGTAAAGATGGCCTGTCCGCCACGGGCAACGGCCTGCTGTGAAAATTCGAATATAAGCATCTGGGCAAGCTGTTTTACATCGCCATCACTCATGCCCTCCAAATAGGGGGCGAAGAAGACGTTGATGGCATCCCATCCGATTGCGCCGGCGAAATGGCTCTGGAGGGCAGCGGCGAACTTGACGAGGTGGGCGAGGAGGACCTCAGGGTGTTTTGCGGGTTTTGCCATCGAGAGGGAGTGGGGCAGGTCGAGGCCAAATTTTTTGATGTATTCAAGAGACTGGCCGCTGCAGTATGGCCTGTCGATAAAACCGAGGTCATGGAGATGGATATCGCCGTTCATGTGGGCATCAGCAACGTCCTGCGAGAATACGGAAAGGAGGGCGTATTCCTTCTTGATGTTCTCGGAAAGGGTGAGGTTTGTTGCCTCAGGACCATGGGGTACGTTGGCGTTTTCTTTATTTGGATGGAGGATAAGGCTATCCACGTCGTAAAGGGGCATCCCGAGTCTCGTGTGCATCTTCCTTGTGTTTTCCAGACCTTTTTCGATCAGCTTTGCGTTTACAAGCTCCCTGATGAGAGGCGCCGTAATGACCTTGATGCCGGATTTCCGTATCATCTGCTCAGCATCTTTGCTGACTTCATTTGCGGTATCACGGTCGACTAAGGTCTCCCGTATCAGCGCATCAACGATCTTTGACCGGTCCCAGTCGGCTATACTTTCTTCGGAAGTCCTTACAAAAAGATTAAGATCCGTTGTTTCCATTCATACCCCCTTTTAACGTTCAAAATTGCTCAAAATTGTTTAATTTTGCTTTCGGAAAAACAACCCCACCAACAACCCCTCACCCCACTATATATAGTATCGACACTAAATATGTCTACTATATGTAGCTATTTAACAGCGGGATTATCTTTTTGTCAAGGATTTTTTAAATATTTTTTTTGAGGATGTTACAAATTTTTTCAGGTCTTGTGGATAGGTTAGACAAGTTTACAATAATCTTATGTGAACATTGTTATGTAACTAAATGATATAACTATTTATTTAGCACTATGTTGAAATGTTTAATCTCGTTGTAAGAGTTTTCGTATGGTCTCGGCAATGGTAGAAGAAAGTAACCCTCCCCCTGCCACGAGGAGGATGATCCCGAAGATTAATGATCCGAAAGCCACCTCGGCCCGGCTGTAATAGACATCCCTGATAAAGAGTATACCAAAGACAATCATGACTATGGACAGGGTAAAAAAGACTCCAAATACAAACCAAAAGAATATCCTGTTCAGTATTTTATTCATGTATCCTCTTTATATGTTTTGTGATTTCAACGCGTCGGCAGCATCTTCCGGTGTGATGGAAACAACGTGAAACTCATCTTCCCTCTTGTACTTGGAGGATCGGAAATCTCTCGGAAGTATCTCTATGTACCAGTGGAAATATTCGTGAATCGGTATATCTTCACCGTGAATGACCTCATTGGGTATGTTTGGAGATGTGTGAAAGACAAACGTATACGCATTGGCCAGTTTTTCAACGCGCTTCATAATGTCAAGCATGGCCAGGGCGAAATCCTTTTTGATCCCTTCCGTAGTAAGGCGTTCAAAGTCTGCTGCATGAAACCTCGGCAGAATCCATACCTCATAAGGAAACCTCGATGCAAAGGGGCATATGGCGATGAAGTTCGTGTTCATCATCACGACCCGCTTATTTTGCCGCATCTCCTGGCTAAGGATATCGCATAACAGACAGCGTTCTTTCTGAAGATAATGATTCCTTGCATTGGTAATCTCCCGGGCGATCCCGGAAGGCACTATCGGTGTTGCAAGGACATGAGAATGAGGGTGAAAGATGTATGAACCGGAGAGCTCGCCATGGTTTTTAAAAACCTGGATATGCTTGAAACGCATGTCCCGTTTAAGGTCTACAATCCGGTCTCTGTACATATCGAACAGGAGCAGGAATTCCTGTTCACTGAAACCGGACATTGTTTTTGTATGAGACCTGTTTTCTATGATGATCTCGTGGGCGCCGACATTTCCCATCTTATCATAGATCCCCTCAGCCCTCTTGTTCTCATCAACCTCTATGACGAATATGGGGTTTGATGCGGGGAAGCAGCGGACAAGCCAGTTACCCTGAGAGTCCTTGTATTCTCTGATTGAATTGGGGGTTAGATTTTCGTTGCCGGGGCAAAAAGGACAGATACCCGTGCTGCTCGATTTTGTTGTGTGGTATCCGACAACGACCCAGCTCCCGGATACCGGATCTTTCCTGAGTTCTGACACTTTTTACAGCATAGACCATAAAGAATACTTTGTCAACGCACTGTTTCCTTGCAAATCCCCCGGGAGATTATTACAATAACATCCATGGATGAACGCCTTGAACTTCTGATCCATTGCGCCCTTGAATCCGGCAAGATACAGCGTAGATATTTTCAGAAGAAGTTTGACATACGCTACAAGGGAGAGATCAACCTTGTAACCGATGTCGATATTGCCTGCCAGACGCGTATTATAGAACTCATCAGGGGGAGATTCCCGGACGATGAGATCATCAGCGAAGAGAAGGCGAACCGTTATGACGGCGATGCGCGCAGGTGGATCATAGACCCCCTTGATGGTACAACGAATTATGCCCATGGTTATCCCTTTTTCTGCACCTCCATTGCCTTTGAAGAATCCGGTGTAGTCAGGGCCGGCGTGGTCTATAATCCGATCTTTAAAGAACTCTTTACCTGCCGGAAAGGAGAGGGGGCATACCTGAACAACAAAAGGATCTCTGTATCGAAGATAGGGACCCTGAAAGGCGCTTTGCTGAGCACCGGTTTCCCCTATGATCTCCCGACAACGGAGAATAACAACATCAACCACTTTATCAAATTTCTTTATAAGGCGCAGGCAATAAGACGTGATGGGTCTGCCGCGCTGAACCTCTCCTACGTTGCCTGCGGGAGGTTCGACGGTTTCTGGGAGCTGAGACTCAACCCATGGGATATTGCGGCAGGCTGTCTCATGGTGGAAGAGGCTGGCGGGACCATCTCTAATTTCACCGGCAGGCAGCTCAATATCTATGAAGATGATATTGTTGCCTCCAACGGCAACATTCACGCTGCGTTGCTGAACGTTTTGCGGGAGGACACATGAAAGAGTATTCCATCGATGAATTAAAAAACATAGTAAGACCAAAACTTGGTGAAGACGTTCCGTTGCTGCTTTTCAGGATACTGAGGATCATCGGGATCAGGAACCTCCTCGGCGAGACGTCGGGGGCAACGTTATACATGATGGGTAAAAATGTGGGGACCATGCTGGGCGCTGTGGATCTTGGAGATTTCAAGAAGAAGATAGAGGAACTGAAGGTGGGCATTGCCGAGGTTACTGTCATCGATGAAGATCACATGATCGTCAAGTTGTATGAATGTATTACCTGTGCAGGTTTTGGCTACACCGGGGAGATGTTCTGTGATATGGAGAGCGGGATCATAGCGGGTCTCCTCGAAACGGTCTTCAGGAAGAAGGCAAAATCGACCCAGACAAAAAGCTGGTCCGCAGGATACAGCTATTGTGAATTTGAGATTTTCCTGTACTGATCATGGCATCGAAAATAAAATTACTTGAGAAGCAGAAGCATGAGCTTGAGGTAGCGCTCGAGGAGGCAAGCAGCTTATCTCTCGCGAGGAACAAACTTCTTGCGGCCAATATCAAGGAACTGAGCGACATCTACGGAGTACTGAAGGCCAAATTACAAGACCTGAGGCTCCGCGATGAAAGGATCAAGAGCTTCGAAGAGGAGCTTGTGAGGGCCAACAAACTGTCTGCCCTCGGCGAGCTTGCCGGGTCTATCGCTCATGAGATCAAAAACCCTCTCATCTCCATACAGGGGTTTGCCGGGAGGATATTGAAAACCGGAGACAAAGAGAGGATCGAAAGATACGCAAGGCTTATCGAAAAAGAAGCGGAAAGACTGTCCACGGTCCTGATAAAACTCCTGGAGTATTCGAGGATGGATACACCCAGAAAGGAGCGCGTCGAGGTTGACGGGATCATAGACGATACGGTCCTCTTCATGGAGCACCACCTCACGAGATTCAAGAACATCGAGGTCTCCGTAGAAAAGGGCAGGGACGTTCCGCCGGTCATGGTCGACAAGATTCACGTCCAGCAGGCCCTGGTGAACATTATCATAAACGCTGCGCAGTCAATGCCAAAAGGTGGTACAATACACATCCGGTCCGGTGTCGAAGACAAGAACGCTTACATCTCTGTAAGCGACAGCGGTGGGGGTATTGAACCGGAAAATATAGCAAAGATCTTTGACCCCTTTTTTACCACCAAGCCAAAAGGCGAGGGCACAGGCCTCGGCCTTTCAATCTGTAAAAGGCTCATGAAGGCAAATGAAGGGGATATCAGCGTCGAGTCAGTTCCCGGCCAGGGCAGCACCTTTAAACTCCTCATGCCGTTAAGTTCCTGAAGGGGCCCATCGCCATCCAACCATCAACGATTGATACCGTAAAATGTGAAAGGTGAAAAGTAAAAGGTGAAACCCGGACACGTCACCGTAGAGAGCATCGGTGCCGAACTCTTCCCCGCAAACACGCTCATTTCGCTCCAGCGGCTCCAATCGCTCGCGTTCGGCTTCGGAACTTTTGCTTCGCAAAAGACCGAGCTTCCTCGCCTCACGACGGTTTGCTACGGGAAAGCCCGGCACTAATGCTCATCAGTATACCCTGTATTTCACGATTCACTCAATCTTGTTTCTTTCTCCCCTCACGCCTTACGATTCACGCCTCACGGGTTAAAATTCCCACTTCATCCCATCCCGGGCAGCGATAACCTCGACACCCGTCTCTTTCTGCAGTTTTTGCGCAAGCAGGTGCGGTTTCTCCTGGATTATGTTCATGCCGAAATGGGTGAGGATTGCCACCTGTGGTCTTGCCTCCAGAATGATCTTTCGCACGTCATCGAGGGCAAGGTGTTGAATGGTATTGTGGCTTCCTAAAGGTTTTGACCTGAGGACATTGATGATGAGGCAATCTGCATGGTAGTGATCCGGTAAGCCTTCGAAAAACCTCGTGTCAGTGATGAGCCCGATGGTCTTGCTGAGGTGAAAGATAAGTCCGTATGTCTCCACAGGGTGCCTGTGGCGGACCGGGGTGCTGAAGGCAACATCCTTGACCGAGTATTGCCCTTTCTCTGTGAGTATGGTTATCATTTCAAGATGCCGGCGGACATACTGGAATACAACAGCGTCCTCTCCTATGGCGTCCTGCGGGCAGAATAATATCCCCCGCTTTTTGAAGCCGCCGTCTGTCATGGCCTCGATCAGGACGTTGACATCGTTCGCGTGGTCGAGGTGTTTGTGGGTGAGGATGATCCCATCCAGGCCGACGAGGTCGGGTCGTTCTTTTGCTGCGTGGACACGCACCAAAGCGCCGGGACCGGGATCGATATAGAGGTTCGTTTCTTTATAGTGGAGCCAAAGGCCTCCTGTTGCCCGCAGTTGTTTCGAGACGACAAACCGTGCCCCGCCGGTTCCGAAAAATTTGATAAAACCTTCCATTTCGTACCTCTTGTGTGGTAGTCTCAGGGGTCAGTATATCCTGCTTGAGGATTTACATGAACGGTATTGCTGAGAACTAAGTTTTTCTAACTGTACTGCTTGTGCTACTGTGTATTATTGTAGTGAACCCCTTGAGGTATGTCAAATTGGATTTAATAGAATACGTCGTCTACGAATCGTCCATGGGTAATATCTGCTTAGTTGCCAAAAATGGGAGGCTCATTGCCCTTGAGATGAAAGGGGAGGACGAATATAAACTCATACGGTCGCTGACTTTACGATATCCGGAAAGCCTGAGGACAGAAAGACCCTTTAAGAAGGTCCGCCTTCTCCTCGACAGGTATTTAAGGGGTCAGAAGGTTGATTTTGATATCCCGGTCGATGTCTCGGCAGAGACCCGGTTTACACAAAAGGTTCTCCGGGTGCTTCAGGGTATCCCTTACGGCGAGGCAAGAAGTTACCTCTGGGTGGGCAGGCAGATAGGGTACACAATGGCCGCACGGGCTATCGGGCAGGCGGTGAAGAGGAACCCCATCCCCATCATCATACCATGCCACAGGGTCATCCGGGAAGATGGCTCGATAGGCGGTTTCTCTCAAGGGGTCAATATTAAACGAAGACTTCTCGCTATAGAAAAAGTGGAACTACCGCGGCTGCATAGATAATCGGCTATTACCCTGTAGGGACTGCCGGGCATGGCTGCGTATTGCCTCGGCCGTTGAAACAGCGTGTCGCAAAATGCCCTATCATCGCTGTCATAGAATATTATCCGTGCAACAGAAAAAGTGCCGGTCCTGCAATCTACATCTGCCGTTTCCACAAAATACTCAAATCGTTCAGGGTCCACCCTGTCCTGCTGCAGCAATTTTTTGATATTCAGGTATGTGGAACTTCCTTTTCCCGGTACGAACTTGAGGAACGTCTTGGCATTCTGTATGTGTCCCCTCGATCCGTAGGATACTGTGGGACCTACGTACCAGTAGTCCTCTTCGGTCGTCCATACCATATACTCCCAGTTTTCATCCGCTGTTGCATTGGGGACGCAGACAGATAAGCCGATGCCGATCATGGCAATGGTTACCCAGCATCGATGCATTGCGATCCTGCAGATCAACCTGCGTATTGTCCTGCGCAATATCTTAAGCCTCTTCCATATTATCGCCATTCAGAGGCTTTACATAATACCGGTCTTACTGCAAAAGCCTTTGCCACAGTTTTTGATATTCGGCAAGCTTGTTTTTCACATCGTAGTGTTCGATAATGTCGCGCCGCGCCGCTTCTCTCAGGCGGCGCATCCGATCGGGATTGTTGAATACCTCATCCACACGATCAGCGATCTGCTGAGATGAAAAGAAATCACATAATAATCCATTTCGGCCATCTTCAATGATCTCTTCAACGGGAGGGGTTGCCGAACCTATAATGACGCACTGAGCGGCCATTGCCTCCATCATCGACCACGAGAGGACGAAAGGGATAGTGAGGTAGACATGGGCGGAAGAGATCTGCAAAGTCTTGAGGTGGGTTTCATAAGGGACAAGACCCGTAAAATGGACGCGTTTTTTATCGATCGTTACCTCTTTGAGCAGCTTCTCGCGGTAACTTAAGCCGTCAGGCAATTTTTTGCCGTATCGTACCTCATCGCCGCCGGTGATGATAATATGACATTGCGGCCGGCGCCGGCATATCTCTTCCACCGCCTTCATGAAGATATGGAACCCCCTGTAAGGTTCAAGCCCCCGCGCGGTGTAGGTAACGACCTCCATGTCCTTCGTGAGCGTTGTGCCATCAGACAGGACGAGATGTTGATTACCGTCCGGCTTTACCACTTCAGTGTTGACGCCTTCATGGATGATCTCTATCTTCCTGTGGAATTCGGAAGGGTAAAGATTGCGTTGCCAACGTGTTGAGCTTATACCGCCATCGATCGAGACAAGGCTTGCAAGCTGGGTCATGTTCCAGGTACGTATCCGCATGCGGTCGTCGATCGTGGCCGGAAATTCAGGATCGAAGTCGACATCCGCTCCATTCCCGTGATAGTAGAACTCACAGTGTCCTATGAGCGGGACATCGGGGAAGACATCCTTAAAATAGAGTACCTCGCCCCAGCCAATGTGGGCAAAGGTTATGTCAGGCTTAAAACCTTTCTTCCTGAGATCAATAAGACACCGGGCAACGCCTTGTCCGTTCAATACGCCGGCTTCTACCCTGGTCAGGTAAGAATGACCGTTTTTTACAGGTTTGCGGTGGGGTTTGTAAACGCTCTTAAGTACCCTGGAAAACTGTTGATCCCGGATACCCGGCGCCTGGGGCTGGCAGATGCCTACCACCCTGTTGTCCGCCGAGGAGGTAAAATAGTTCGCAAGGTGTCTGAACTGCCCGGGAAAATTCTGGTGGATGATGAGAACGTTCAAATATGGAAAGCCATCCTTAGCAGATGCCGCGGCTGCAC
>JAQTNJ010000084.1 GCA_028713955.1 Syntrophorhabdaceae bacterium | reverse complement strand
CTCGATGATCTTATTCATGACGCCTCCTTTCCTCGATGGCCTTCATGCCGGACACAACCGACGCAAGCGGGGTCCCCCGGTAGGCCTCCTCACGGGGCTTCCGGGATTGTTTTGCATGTGATGGGATGACGCCCCCGGCTTTTTCTCCGCCTTCTTTCACAACGACCTTCACAAATTCAAGGGCTTTCTTCATACCAAAAAATCCTTTTATCTGTTTTTTTATATCCCCTTGTATTGCATGGACAGAACTATATTTGAATGTCCCTTTTCGCAGTTTTTCTGCTACCCTTGACATGATCCACCAGTCAGGTTTTGACTTCATGAACGGCTCATAGGCCTTCTGTATATTAAGGACCCTTCCTTCAGCATTTATCGTGGTCCCGGAGATCTCTGTAAACATACATGCAGGGAGGATCAGATCGGGTCTCCGGTCGCCCTCCGGCGGTAATCCATTCTGATAGATCAGATAGTCGCATGGCGGGATCATATCCGGTTGCGCCTCCCCGATGACGTAGACAACCTTTCGTTTCCTTTTCAGGTCAGGTAAAATGGTCGCGCCCTTCACTGCCACGGCGCTCCTTTTACCCCCGTCTTTCAACACCTCGCCCGGCATTATCCCCGGGAATGTCCCTGTTGCGAGCATACCGAGCAGGTTGGTATAGGGGTGGGCAACGATGACCTTCCAGTGGTAGGTATCTCTTAATTTGATGACCCTGTCAAAGATCTCGCGGCGTACCGGATCAAAGATGCAATCAGGCCCCACAACGACAACGTTCGTCGCTCCGTTTCCCGACATCGCCTTCCCCAATGTGTCGATCACGCCTGCCCAGCGGGAAGGTTCTGTCTGGTGCACCGTTTCCGCGAGCAGGTCGAGGTTCGATTCATAGGAGCCGAGAGTAACAAGGTTGGCGCCATTCCTGGCAGCGGCTTTGACCTGTATCCCTATGGGGGCAAACCCGTAGGTTGAATCAAATCCGATGGTGAGGATGCACTGCGCCTTGTCGATCACATCATAGGGGCTTGCGTGCATAACCAGGTCCAGAAACGGCATAAGGTCTGCTCCAAGGTCGGTGATCAGCGACGAGAAGATCTCTTCGCTTTTCATGACCTCCCGCGCAAACCTCTGTGCAGTGAAGAGATCTTCGTTGCACAGTTGAGGTGAGACCATGATGAGAAAATCCTCAGGCTTGATACCCGAAAGCCTCTCCTTCGCTTCGTCAATCGCCTGATCCCAGGATATATCCTCATACCCGACAGGTGTGAGCCGCTGCGGGCTTACGTATCGTTTCGCGCTGTGGACATATTCCGGTATGGCAAAGCGCCCTTTCACGCATAGCAATCCCCGGTCAACAGGGGAATCGTAATCGGGCAGCGCGTCGATGGTCTCATCATTCTTTACCTGGAGGATCACCTTACAGCCGACAGGGCAATAGACACAGGTCGTGCCGACCTGACTGTCCGGTTTCCCGTACCATTTGCTTACCTTTGTGCTCAACGCACCGGTGGGGCAGACGGTAACACAGGCGCCGCAAAACTCACATCCCGCATCGAGGTGTGTCCGGTCAAAGGCCGGACCAACGGTCGTCTGTTTGCCCCTCTGTTTGAAGCTGAGCGTCCCGTTGAGACGCACATCATTGCAGACACGGACACAGCGGCCGCAGAGGATGCAGAGATTATAGTCGCGGTCATAAAAGGGGTCGTCCTTTTCAACGGGAAAATTCCGGTAATAGACCGGGTACGATGTCTCTGTGAGGCCTACCTTCTCGGTAATGAGCTGGAGCTCACAGCGGTTATCATTGGGACAATAACGGCAGCCCGTCGTGACGCCTACCTTCCGGATCGTCCCCTGGTAGTCCTTGCATTCTTTCTGTTCCGTACAGAAAAGGCAGCTTGCCGGATGTTCGCTCAGGAGGAGCTTCAGCACCTCCTGCCGTAACGACCGTATCTCCGCTGTATCGGTGCGAATGACCATCCCGTCTTCAACGGGGGTCGTACAGGATGTCGGGAATCCCCGTAAACCATCCACCTCAACGACACACAACCTGCATGCGCCGTAGGAGGGCAGATGTTCGAGGATGCACAGCGATGGGATATAGACGTCGTTTTCCCGCGCTGCCTGGAGGATGGTAATATTCGGGCGAACCTCTATCTTTTTGTTGTCAATGGTAATGAATAGCCTTTTTTCTTTTGTCATGTTGTCTTCTCCGCTGACCGAATAACAATTGCGTCTCCTGCAATTGCATCATGCCGACAAACTTCGTAACAGGAACGGCACTTGATACACTTCGTCGCATCAAGGTTGTGTGGTTCTGACCGCGGGCCCGTAATCGCCCCCGTCGGGCAAACCCTGACGCATGACTGGCAACCGGTACACTTTTCCTTAATAACCCGGTACTCGATGAGATCTTTACAGACCGTTGCACGGCACCGGTGATCTTTAATATGGTCAAGGTACTCATTCCTGAAGTACCGGAGCGTCGTAAGCACCGGATTCGGTGCAGTCTGGCCAAGGCCGCAAAGCGCCCCTTTCTTGATGGTATCACCGAGGGTCCTCAGTGCCAGGAGGTCTTCCGGATTCCCCTCGCCATGGGTTATCCTGTCGAGGATCTCCACCATGTGTCTTGTGCCGACACGGCAGGGCACACATTTCCCGCAGGATTCCTTCTGGGTAAAATCAAGAAAATACTTAGCAATGTCAACGATGCAGGTATCATCGTCCATGATGATGAGACCGCCGGAGCCCATGATCGAACCGGCAGCGGCGAGTGATTCATAATCAACAGGGAGATCGAGGAATTCCTCCGAAAGACACCCGCCTGACGGGCCTCCTGTCTGGATAGCCTTAAAGTTCTTCTGGACGCCTCCACCGATATCGAAGATGATCTCCCGGAGCGGCGTCCCGAGCTGGACCTCGATCAGGCCGGGGCGGCGGATCTTGCCGACGAGAGAGAAGGTCTTTGTACCCCTGTTGCCTTCCTTCCCGAACTTGTTGTACCACTCGGCCCCGTTCCTCAGGATATTCGGCAGCGTTCCCAGGGTTTCTACGTTGTTGATGATCGTAGGGGACTTGAAAAGACCCGATACTGCCGGAAAAGGCGGACGGGATTTCGGCATACCCCTCTTGCCCTCTATGGAACCGATGAGCGCCGTCTCTTCGCCGCATACAAAGGCCCCTGCGCCTTCCTTGATCCTGATATCGAAACTGAAACCGGAACCAAGGATATTCTTTCCAAGCACGCCGTATTCCCGCATCTGCTGAATGGCGGCTTTTAAACGGTCTATCGCAAGGGGATATTCGGCCCTGATGTATACGATCCCCTTACTCGCCCCGATAGCGTAACCGGCGATAAGCATCCCTTCGAGGACCGCGTGGGGATCAGATTCAATAAGGGACCTGTTCATGAATGCGCCGGGGTCCCCTTCATCGGCATTGCAGATCAGGTATTTCTGTTCGCCCGGCGAGTTCCTGCAGACGGTCCACTTCCTGAAAGTCGGAAACCCGGCGCCTCCGCGACCGCGAAGGCCTGCCTGATGGACTACACCTATGACATCCTCCGGCTTCATCTTCAGGGCATTCATAAAACCCTGGTAACCGTCTACTGCAAGGTATTGGTCAATGTCCTCGGGGTCGATGAGACCGCAGTTCCGAAGGACGATCCGTACCTGAGGTTTCAGCATCGGCAGCTCATAGAAAGGCTGTATCCCGTCAAGGGGTTCCTTGCCGAAATGGCCGAGGGCGAGTTTCGCGTGAGGAACGCCTTCCAGGAGATGGGATTTCAGGATCATGGAAAGTGTTTTGGCATTGACGTTGCCGTAGCTTACCCGCGGCTGCCCCGGCATCTTGATATCAATGAGCGGCTCAAGGTAGCACGGCCCGATGCATCCTACCTGCATGACCTTCGCCTTGACGTTGTGCTCCTTCAGATATGCGTTGATCTCTGTTAAAAGGTCAAGGGCGCCGGCAGCCCTCCCGCATGAGGCAGCCCCCACATAGATGATCGGTTCCTTGTTATCCTGGAGCAGCTCCCATTTTTTCTTTGCCGATACAATGTGTTTGGTTAGCTTATTCATATTCTTTCAATAGCTCCGTTAATCTGTTCACTGTCATTCTGCTGTAGATGTCACGATCGATCTGAACGACAGGAGAAAGCGCGCAGCATCCCAGGCATGCAACGCGTTCGAGGTCGTAACGTTTATCGTCAGTTGTCTGTCCGCAACTGATACCCAATCCCCTTTCCAGCATCTCAAGCAAGGTCGCGCCTCCCCGGACATGGCAGGCCGTTCCGAGGCACACCTTGACTCCATGACGACCCGGCTCAGTAAAACGAAACTGCGCGTAGAACGATGAAACGCCGTAGATCTGGTTCTCCGAAACCTTGAGGTAACGGGAGATCTTCTTCACCGATTCGGGCGCTATATAGCCAAACTCCTTCTGAACATCCTGCAAGATCGGTATCAGCTCATCAGGCGTCCGGCCATGTTTTTTAAGGACCTTTTCGATTGTTTCAGGCATAGTGATCTCTCCCACGCCACCATAATGTGGCAGATTTAGAATATAGAACAGACATCATATGGATTGTGCTCCAAGATGATCCTTGGAAAGATAACGGTTAGGTGGTGCTCTGTGTCCCCTGACACTTCCCACTGTAACCCCCTTTATCATGTTTTTTAATAAACGGTCAAATGTATGTCAAGAGAAATATGAAAAAAATGTATACATTTTTTGATCGTGGATTGGTATTTCCCTTTTCTTTTAAATTGTTAGCCGTTTATCGAGCACCCTGTACTGGATTGCCTCCGCGATGTGTGGCTCTTCGATGCGGTCGCATCGTTCGAGGTCGGCGATGGTGCGGGCAACCTTCAAAATCCTGTGGTAAGCACGGGGGGACAGACCGAATTTTTCAACGGCCTTCTCTAAGAGGTTCCCTGCGTTTCCGTTGAGAGTGCAGTATCTTTTCACCATCCTTACGGCCATCTGACTGTTGGCATAAATCTTCCTGTCGCGGAACCTGCCTTCCTGTATGGTTCGCGCGTCAGTGACCCTTTTTCGTATCCTTTCTGAAGGCTCCTCTTCCCTGTCCAGAGAAAGTTCCCGTATCGTAACGGGAGGCACCTCGATATGTATGTCCATCCTGTCCAGAAGAGGTCCGGAGACCTTTGATCTGTAGCGGTGTATCTGGGATCCGTTGCATATACAGGCCTTTCGCGTGTCCCCGAAATAACCGCAGGGACATGGGTTCATGGCGGCTACAAGCATAAACCGCGCGGGAAATGTAATGGTGTGGGTAACCCTTGAGATGGTCACGTGTCCGTCTTCCAGCGGTTGGCGGAGGGCGTCGAGGGCATTCCTTTTGAACTCCGGAAATTCATCAAGAAACAAAACGCCGCCATGGGCAAGACTGACCTCCCCGGGTTTTGGTACGTGGCCGCCGCCTATCAAGCCGGCATCTGAAATGGTATGATGAGGGGCCCTGAAGGGCCTGTCGGTCAGGAGGGATCCGCGGGAGCTCAAAAAGCCGGCGATGCTGTGGATCTTTGTCGCTTCAATTGCCTCTTCATAGTGCAATCGGGGGAGGATCGTCGGGATCCTCCTGGCAAGCATTGTTTTGCCTGAGCCCGGAGGGCCTATCATGAGGACGTTATGACCACCGCTTGCAGCGATCTCAAGGGCCCTCTTTGCCTGCGGCTGTCCCTTGATGTCAGAAAAATCAAGACCATCTTTGCGGGTGTCGACATCCCCTGGTCCGCTGTGGGAGGCAAAACTCTGCAGGTCGTTTTCCCCTTTGAAAAAATGGACAATGTCGAGTATATGACTGGTGCCGTAAACCTGGATACCCTTTACGATAGATGCTTCGTGTCCATTCTCCAGGGGAACAATTATCTTCCTGTATCCTTCCTTGTTCGCAAGCATCGTAATAGGCAAAATACCACGGACACCCTTGATCCTTCCGTCGAGTGACAGCTCACCGGCAACGAGATAACCACTGACCTCCTCTTCTTTCATGATCCCCATGGCGGTGAGGATGCCAATGGCGATCGGCAGGTCAAAAGAGGAGCCTTCTTTCCTGACATCGGCCGGGGCAAGGTTTATCGTAATGCGGTCATTGGGGAATTCAAAGCCGCTGTTTTTTATAGCGGCCCTCACCCGTTCTTTGCTCTCCCTGACAGAGGTCTCCGGCAATCCTACGATGCTGAACGCCGGCAGTCCATAGGATATATCAACCTCCACATCGATCTTGATGCCGTCTATACCATATACTGTGGCTGTAGTAACCTTTGAAATCACCTGAAATCCCCCCTTGTTTTGTAAAAGTAAAAATCAGTAGGCAGTACGCACTATGCAGAAAGGTTTTTTATGTTTATCTACCTACTTCCTACTGCTTACTTTATCTGCTTTTGCCGATAGTCTTTGGGCTATCTCCCTCACTTCCTGTACCCTGTCGATATCACAGACAAGGATACCGTTTTTCGTGGCAACGATGACAAGGTCGGAGACCCCTATGGTACCTATCGCCACATCGCCGCCGTGGATCACGCAATCCTTTGTGTCAACGCTGATGATGTTGCCTGTTTTGTAATTGCCGTGTTCGTCGGGTTTGGACACCCGCGAAAGCGAGGTCCAGGTACCGATATCGTCCCATATAAAACGCGCAGGGACCATCAGTACATTGCCGGCCTTTTGCATCAGTCCGTAATCTATCGAGAGCTTTTCGAACCCCCTGAAGATCCTGCTGATCATCGCCTTTTTGTTTATATCCGGACAACTGCTGATTTGCAGCAGCCCTTTATGAAGCTCGGGCATATGGTATCTCATGGATTCCATAATGGTCTTTGCCTGCCATATGAAGATACCTGTATTCCAGTAATAACTTTCATCCTTACAATATGTCTTTGCGCGCCGGATGTCCGGTTTTTCAACGTAATGCTCCACCCTGCAGTATTGAACATCCTCTGTTGGATGAAACTTCTCAGAGACACGGATGTAACCGTATCCTGTTTCGGGCCTTGTCGGCCTTATCCCGATAGTAACAAGGTGGTCGCCTGTCTGCGCAACCTTCACCCCGTCTTTGATGGTCCTTGCGAACCCATCGATATCCGTTATGTAATGGTCTGCCGGCAGGACGATCATGGTGGCTTTGCTGTCCTTCCTCAGGAGGGCTATCGCCGCGAGGCCGATGCAGGGCGCCGTATCCTTGTCTTCAGGCTCAACAATGAAATTACTTGGCGGCAAGGAAGGAAGTTGCCGTCTTGCAATGGCGAGGTGTTTCCTTTCGAGGACAATACTTATATTCGTTTTCGGGACAATCCTCACCGCCCTTTCGACCGTCAACTGGATGAGGGTCTTGCCGCCGGTTACGCTCAGGAATGGCTTGGGGACGCTGCCGGTACTCAGTGGCCAGAATCGTTCCCCTTTGCCTCCTGCCATGATTACAACGTATGTGTGTTTCATGATAAAAATATCTATTCCATCAGTTCCACGATCTTCGGCAATACCTGGGATGCTGTTCCGGAGAGAAAGTAATCGGTGATCGACGAGGTGAACGGCGTTGACTCAACGTTTACCTCAACGATCGTCGCCCCGTTGGATTTGGCGACATAGGGGATATCGGCGGCAGGGTAGACAACGCCTGATGTGCCTATAATAAACATGACCTTGCATTTATTTGCTTCTTCATTGGCCCTGATCATCTCGACCATCGGGATACCTTCGCCGAAAAAGACCACATCCGGTTTTAGCGCCTTGTTGCACTTCTCGCACCGGGGATAGGGATAAACACCCACCAGTTCAGGGGTAAGGGGGACGCGCTTTCTGCAACTCATACAGACAAGCCACCGGTGATTACCGTGATATTCTATGACATTCGTATTGCCGGCAACATGGTGAAGGCCGTCAACGTTCTGGGTGATCACTGCTTTCAGAAAACCTTTCTTCTCAAGGTTATTCAGGGCAACATGCGCGGGGCTTGGCTCTGATTGAAAGATAACCTCCGACATCTCCCTGAGCATGACCCAGACCTTTTCCGGATCACCGGCAAATGCGTTGATATGGGCATACTCCATCGGGTCGTACTTTTCCCATAATCCCTGGCCGCCACGAAATGCGGGTATCCCGCTTTCTACCGATATGCCGGCGCCGGTAAAGGCAACAACATGTCCACGCTCCCTGATCAATCCGGCAATCTTTTGATAATCATCCATATTCTTCTATCTCCTGCAGGCACTACGACCGGGGTTCAAGCTCCAGCTTCTCCGTTCATCTATTCATCAGGTTGTCTTCCAGCCTTTGGTAATATCCTTGAAGGCCGGAATAATCCCAAAACCATCGGCCTTTTTGACCGCCCTTTTAATCGCCTCGGCAATAACGAACTCGCCAAGAACGCCGACCTTGTTGATATCCGCCTCAACGGTCCCCGCAGAGACCGCAAAAACAAGATCGCCATCGAATGTCGTATGGACAGGACTTATTGTCTTGATAAGCCCGCCCTGAGCCATCTGCGCGACCTTCGTTATCTCCCGCTTGTTAAAACGTGCGTTCGTTGCCACAACGCCAAGTGTCGTATTCACGATACCAAACTGTTTTTTCACATGTCCCTGTTTTATACTGTTGACCGTATTGGCAAACTCCAGGCTCTTTTCCGCGGTCCTGGCGCCAACGATGATCTTTCCGGTAACATTATCGATAATATCCCCAAAGGCATTGACAACAACGAGAGCGGCCACCTTCAGGCCGTCGGGCATTATAATGCTGCAGGTCCCGAGCCCTCCCTTCATTGCCCTTGGGAGCTCGAAGAGCTTGCCCACCGTGGCTCCCGTACCCGCTCCAACGCTTCCCTCCCCTACCTCCAGCCCGGCGTTCAGACAGGCCTGATAGCCCATCTCAGGGGTCGGTCTTGCCTTCGGGTTGCCCATAAAGAGGTCAAATATCACTGCCGTAGGGACAATCGGGATTTTTGCGATGCCGACATCAAAACCGACACCTTTCTCCTCGAGGAAGCGGACAACACCGGTTGCAGCATCGAGACCAAAGGAACTGCCGCCGGAGAGCAGGACGGCATGCACCTGTTCAACGATATGGCTGATGTTGAGTGCATCCACCTGCCGTGTGCCGGATGCGCTTCCCCGTACGTCTATCCCGCATACCGCACCATTTTCACAGAGAATGACCGTGCAACCGGTGCAGCCGACGGGATCGGACACGTGTCCTACTTTTATACCCTCAATGTCAGTTATGGAATTTAACATGTTAAAAACCTTATCAGATGGTTAATCCCTTGTCAATTCTTTGCATACGTTTGAAGCATACTTCAGGTCTCCCGTGCAATGTGCCATCGTTACTTTTTAAAAGACCTCTTGAGTTTTGCAGCCTTTTTCTCATTCTCCTCTTTCAGGCCGTCTCTCATCTTCCTGATCTTCAGGTATATCTCATCATGCTTAATGGAGAGTATTGTGCATGCAAGAATGGCTGCGTTTTTTCCTGCGTCAAGGCCCACCGTTGCCACCGGAATACCCTTTGGCATCTGTACAATCGAGAGGAGGGCGTCTATGCCCTTGAGGGCTCCACTACTTGTCGGGACCCCTATGACAGGCAGGGTCGTGTGTGACGCGATGACGCCGGGCAGGTGAGCAGCCATGCCGGCAACGGCGATGATAACCTCGATACCCTCTGAACGGGCATTCTTTGCATGCTGGGCCGTTTTATCCGGATTACGGTGCGCAGAGGATATATCCACCTTGAAGGGTACGCCAGCCTCTTTGAGAAATTGCAGCCCCTCTTCGATAACGGGGAGATCACTTTCACTCCCCATCAGGACAAGGATCTTTGGTTTTTTCATGGTCTCTCCTTTTGCGTGCGTCAGATATGCATCCCCGTGTCAATGTACCACTATTCATCATACATGAAACAATCGTTTTTTTCTATAATGATATAAAGGTAAGCTTCGTGTTGTATTTTTTTTTCACCGGTTGTATAAAAAGGGTAGCATGAGAGTTCATGATTTTCTCGCAAAAAACCCGCTCTTTCAGGGGTTGCCCGAATCACAGATCGATAAACTGACCAGGATAGTTACGGAACATTCTTTTACCAACGGACAGATGATCTTTACCGAAGGTGATAAGGCAGATGGTTTTTATATAGTTGTCACGGGTCGCGTGAAGATTTACAAGCTATCGCCGGAAGGCAAGGAGCAGATACTCCACGTTATCGAACCCGGGGAACCTTTCGCGGAGGTTGCCATGTTCTCCGGGGGCACACTTCCTGCGCACGCCGAGGCCCTCAGGGAAAGCAGGATTGTCTTCATACCGAGGGCGGCCTTTATAGCGCTTATTCAACAGGACCCGTCCATCGCGATGAATATGTTCGGAACGCTTTCCATACGCCTCAAACGCTTCACCAGCCTCATCGAGGATCTCTCGCTTAAGGAGGTGCCCCAGAGGCTGGCAGCGTACCTTCTCTATCTCAGCGGTGACAAAGATAGCCAGGAGAACTTCGAGCTGACTATCTCCAAGGGACAGCTGGCAAGTCTTCTGGGAACCATCCCTGAAACATTATCACGGATTCTCAAAAAGATGGTTGACCAGGGTTGCATTGCCATGAAGGGGCGCACGATAGAGATGCGGGACAGGGAGATGCTGGAGGCGCTTGCCGCAGGAGAAAGATCCTTGATGTAGCCCGTAGGTCATAGCTCATGGCTGATAGCTCATGGCAAATTCTAAATTCGAATATCGAAGCACTAAACAAGTTCAAATGTTCAAATATCAAAATAGTTAAATTAGATAGCCTTGTCATTGCGAGCCCGCAGGGCGCGGCGCAGTGTCATTGCGAGCGAAGCGCGGCAATCTCATTCAATAGATTATACTCTGAGATCGCCACGTCGCTTCGTTCCTCGCGATGACAATACGTTTCGAACATTTGATATTTGTATTTTAATATTGTTTAGGATTTGGTGCTTAGGATTTCGTGCTTGTTTCCGCTATGAGCTATGAACTATGAGCCGTGAGCGATATTCTATTTCCCATGCCGCTCCATCAGCTCTTCTTCCGTATATCTGAAGATCTCAAAAACCGACACGAAGAGGGCGAGCACGAGAGGTCCCATAATAAAACCGATAAAGCCAAAAAGCTTGATCCCCCCGAGTATGCTGAAGAAGATGGCCAGGATCGGCATCTGCATCTTACCGCGGATGATGAGCGGCCTCAGGACATTGTCTGCCGCACTGATGCCAAAGACACCGATCAGCATCAGGATGATGCCTTTCCAGAGATGGCCCTGTAAAAGAAGATAAAGCACGGCGGGCCCCCATACCACAAAGGTGCCGACCAAAGGTATAAAGGATGCAATGAACATGGCAGTTCCCCATACAACAGGGGACGGCACCTTCAGGATGGCAAAGGCAAAGCCCCCTATAATCCCTTGAACTACCGCAACGGTCACGCCGCCATATATCGTGGAAACAACGATGCCTTTTGTCTGCGTAAGGATCTTTTCTTTCTGCTTCTTCGAAAACGGCATATAGTCCCCTACCTTTTCTACAAACCTGGGACCGTCTTCGAGAAGAAAAAATATGGATAATATCATGAATATGAAATCGATTGCCGCGGACGCAATATTCCCCAGGCCGCTTTTGATGAAGCCCGTGGATGCCTTGCCGATCTGGGAGATCATATCAATGAGGACCTTCTGAAATTGCCCTTCAGACACGTTGAAGAAGGAGAGCATCTTGCTCAACATGTCATTGATATAGGGGTGCTGCATAATGGTGCCCATAGGATCGAGGGTTCCTTGTTCAATCTTTCCCATCATTGCGACGATTTCCTGCGTCAGAATGAAGGAAAGGTAGGAAAAGGGCCCAAGGATAAGGAGCAGGATGATAATGAGGGTTATCAGGGAGGCCAGGTGTTTCCATTTCAGGCGCTTGAGGATGAAGGCATAGAGGGGATAAAACACTATGGAGAACACAATGGCCCACATGATGGAAGACAGAAAGGGTTTCAGGATGAGGTAGCTCAGGTAACCAAGCGCCAGAACAAGAAACGAGAGGATGATGAAATAAAACCTTTTATCTGTCATTGTTCAGGCAAAATACCGTTACGAAAACCTTCTGCCTTCTGTATTGGCTTCTCCTGATAAGCTTTGCGCACCTGAAAAAGAGGGGACCGGTTGTTAAGATTTTTTCTCTTTTTCGTACGCTTCCTTGCCGGCCTCGACCGCTTTTGAGATGATAGATTTTTCCTTTTCTACGAATTCCTTTCCCTTGTCAACATAATCTGCAATCAGGGTCTTCTCTTTTTCCAGGATCTCCTTTCCCTTGTCAACATAGGTGGTCGCCTTGCCCTTTACCTGCACTATGTAATCTTCGGCCTTTTCTTTCGCGTCTTCGGCAAGTTCCTTTATCTTTCTACGTGTCTCCTCACCTGTTTTTGGTGCAACGAGCAGTGCAACGCCGGCACCGACAATTGCACCGAGGAAGAATGTAAGAAGAATAGACCCGGCACTGTATCCGCTATCCTGTTGTCCCATGTGTTACC
>JAQTNJ010000083.1 GCA_028713955.1 Syntrophorhabdaceae bacterium | reverse complement strand
TGTTCTACGAGGCTGTATGTGCTTGTTAAGGTTGCCATGTATTGGCCCTCCTATGTTTTGAATTTTGTGTTAGGGAACCGCTGTTTGGCCTTCTCCTCATCCGATCCTTCCCCGCCCGGTCCTCCGCGATCACCACCAATGGAATCATTGGATATTTTTGTCGCTATCGCGTGGAACAGCCTGAGTATTACCGGGTGATTGCCAATCTGAAGATTCCCGATCTTCGACTCTTCGAGAAATTTCTTTCCCTCTTCCTCGCCGATACCCGCCCACGCAATGACGTTTTTAAACGCCCTGTGAGCAAGTTCGGTGTTTGCCTTGAACAGATCGCCCTTCCATGCGTCCTTGAGTGCGTTCACCGCACCGTCAAGGGATTCCTTCTCTATGCGCTCTTCTTCCGCCTTCTGCTGCGCCATTGCCGCCTTCCCCCTGCCGATCATATCGACAAAGGCTTTATGGATCGCTTTGGCCTCGCGTTTCGGGATACGGCTCGTGAGCATGACTTCACGAAACATCTTGTCTGCTTCTGCCTCGATGTCCGCTTTGTCGAATTCGTATCCGTCAGGCGTCTCGGGAACGCCGAGCTTCGCATAAAAGGCTTTCAATTCTTCGGGTGTTGCCTTCTCGTCCGGTATGACTATCGTTTTCCCTTCCGCCTTCAAAAGTGAGTCGAACTTGTCCCATGCCTGCGCCGGTTCCTTGAAACCATAGAAGGACTGGTTGTTCTTATGGGCATCCGGTAGACTGTCCAACCATACGGGTCTTTCATTTCCTCCGCCATTGTTGCCGCCGGCATCGTTATTTACGTCCATGTGAAACCTCCTTATCGGTTTGATACGGGCAAAGAAAAAAGGACGGAGTAAGTGAGTAGGCACCTACTTGCCGTCCTTTGTTTCTCTCTTTCGTCCCTGTGGCTGATCAGGCCGTCAGGGAACCCGTTTAATTATCTTCGTCCGCCTCTTCTTCCCTTATCTTTACATCTGTTACGCATTATCTTTCTCCTTTAACGGCTGCCGTATGAGCCGTCTGATAAATTCCCTTATTGTTTCCCTTCCCACTTCACCGCCGCCGAGTATCTTGAGCAGGCGGACGCCCTGATTTCTGAGCGTCACATCTTCAGGGGTTGCCGATTCCTCCCATACGCCGAAGTCGAAAAGCTGGTGAAGCAATACCTCATCCGCGCCCGGCCTTGAATATACCTTCCGGTATTCCTTTATGGTGTCAATCGTCGGGAAAAGGTCGAGTCTGTTCATTTACGTCCCCATGAGGCCCGATAGCTTACCGTCAAGATTCTTGTCAGCCTCGCTTGCCGTCTTCAATCCTTCCGCTATGCCCTGAACGTTCTCAAGGGCCGTCATTTGCTGCTGGGCCTGTAATCTTCCCTGCCTGATCTGTGCAACCTTCTCGTCAGGCACAAGAAGTTCCTGCGGCACGTTGTTGATCTCTCCAAGCAGGTCTATCGCCGCATCAGCATCGATTTTGTCGAGTGTCTCCGGTTTTGCGTTCAATATCGGCGTGATCTCCATGAAGAATTTGCGTATCCCTTCCTTTGCGAATTTCTCTCTCTGCGCCTGTGCAAGAGGCCCCATGTATACGGGATCGAACCTTAATGAAGAGTCGTTCGCGGCGAGCTCATATAAAATGTCTGGAGGATCGGGCATCCTCCCCGCCGCTACTTCGATGTCGTACACAAGCTCATTAAGGTCGTCAAGTTCCGTGTTGAGAGGCCCGAGCTCCGCACCGAGCACGGCCGCCTTCTCCGCCATCAGTTCAGAGACCTCATAGGCCGTCCGCTGTCCCCTTCCTTCAAGGCTTGCCAGCATGAGAAAGGTGTCCACGTGGAACCGCTCTTTGATCGCGTTCTGCTTCCTAATAATAATATCGTCCGTTGCGGGAAAATCAGATCCGGTATTTGCCGGGGTTATCCTGTCCTTTGCATCGCGCATATAGTTGATGCCGCGCGGCTTCCACTCCACCTTTCCCTCAAGATATGAAGGAACGTTCAGGGGAGGGTCAAGGGCCATCTGCCGCGCTCCAAGGTCGCATTTTTCCATAAGGTTCAAGCCTTTAATGTCTGCTATGGCAAGCATGGCGGGGCTGATACCATACGGCTCTTTTCCCGAACGCATATATCTCCACACGGCAAACGGGAATTTATCGAACCCCGATACCCTGCACAGGTGGTTCCCTGCCATCAGGAGCCACACGGAAGCATATCTTTTGTTCTTCGCGTCCTTCATCCGGCTGTCATATTCCTCGCGCGGGAATACTGCATGGATGATCTCAAATTCAGTGAATGGACTGGATTCATATACCTGCTTGATCTGTTCCGTAAGGTTGTCCTTGCCGAATTTCTGTACAAGCTGCCTTGCTGATAATTTCCTTTTACGGTGGAGAACATCTACTTCCCCGTATCTGTTCTCGGCTATATAGATTTCCCCAGGGTGCACGGTCTCAAAACTGATCCTGTCCTCAATTAAATCCTCTTCCGGGTATGCCGCTGCCGTTCCCGCCGTCAGGCCGTCGTAGATATACATCCACATCTCGCTGTAGAAGTTGGAGCGGGAAAGGGCCTGATACATATTAAACTCGATCTCCTGTAACCATTCACGGACCTCGGGGATCTTGTTCACATTCTTCCTGTTCATTGCATACTTGAACCAGGGAAAAGCGGGGCTCACGTGATAGCCGTGTATCCCATCTGTCGCAAGCACAGCCGCCCCGAGAGCCGTGCCGTCGTATATTTTCTTCCCTTTCTGCTCGCCCTTGAGATACGTGCCCCATACATCCTCACGATGAGGAGCTACATAATCGGCAACGTCCTGAAGGCGATCCATAAAATTAGACTTGTCGCTTTCGAGCTTCGTCTGTCTGCCGGTTATGAGCTTGACAAGTTTCTGATCCTGTTCCACGTCAGGCCCCTATTTCACCCAGTGCTCGATGTTCACATATTCAGTGGTGACCGTATCGCCAGCGTTCTGGCTCTGTATCTGAGCCTTGATCGTGGTTGCCCCGGCAGCCATATCTTTTGTTGCTGTTGCGTAATCCACCACGCTCACCTTGCCGTTGACATTTAAAATGCCCGTGATCTTCTGGTGTGCGGTATCGGTATACTCATGCACGATAAACGTAGCCGTCCAGTCCCCGGCCGCACCATCTGAAGCGGTAAGGCTCATAACCGCCGCATCAAGAAGGTATAGGTGAACGATCATCGCGGCGTTTGCGCCTGTCTTGGTCCCGGTAATCGTGTACTTCAGGGTCTTCCCTGCACTGAACCACCCCGAAGCCATACTGAGCGAAGAACCAGTTACATCTGCCGTACCCGCTCCTGCTTGCGATGTCTGCGTGGCATCCTGGGCGATTACCAGTGGCACTCCACCCGTGTAATCAGGCAGCGTTATTGTCCTGTCGGCGGTCGGATCGGCGATTGCGAGCGTAGTTTCATGGTCGTTTGCCGTCGCACCCTCAAAGATAAAGGGAGTTCCGCCGGAAACGATGCCCGCAACGGTAACGATAGATAATGCGTTGCCTATCGTGGTCGTTCCCGTGCTCGTGCCGGTGTTGATCCCTACGGGCTGGTTATTGTTATTATTGGCAAGGATTCCGCCCGTACCTGAGAGTATTGTTGTCGTGGATGTCGTGTTGGACGATCCAAGGTTGACCGTCTTTGCGGCTGCTCCGTTGCCTATGTCCAGTGTCTGAGCACCTGCCCCGCCTATTGTTATCGTACCTGTAGTTGAACCTGCGCCTACGTTTGTAGCCAGTGCCGCTGCATCGGTATTGACCGATACGGTGCCGAGCACGTTTACAATAGCAGGGGTTGTATTCCCTATTGTCACCGTACCTGTGGATGTCCCGCTATTAATATTCGTCGGCTGGTTATTCGACACGTTGACGTTGACCCCGCCGGAGCCACTGGACACCGCCGTCGAGGAGGTTGTATTTGTCGATCCTACGGATACTGTCTTAGCCCCCGCTCCAGTACCTACATTTAACGTCTGTGCGCTTGCCCCGCTGCCGAGGTCAACCTGCCCCGTGCTTGTGCCAGTGCCGATGTTGACCCCGAAGTTGCTCGATGCGTTGAGGTTAATGGTCGCGCCTGATATTGTTGCGCCCAGAGCACCAGTAAAAAGGCCATTGGAGGTTATCGCGCCTATGCCCGTCATGTCTCCCGTAGCGCTGATGTCCCAATCGGCTGAATTGATCGCTACTGTCTCATTGTTTGAGCCTATGGCTATGCCTACCGTGTTGCCGTTGGTCAGGGTGATTGCGTCCCTGTAGGTCGTATTGTCCACATCATAGGCTTGAAATTTGATCGTTTCTGCGTTTGTCGTGCTGCCCTTGACCGCCTGCCCGTTGGCAAGATTAACGTCCCCTGCGGAGATCGTAAGGTCGCCAGACATGCCAAGTGTGGTTACGCCTGACACTGCCCCTGCGGTCGATATATCCCAGGACGATGAATCGATGCCTACGCTATTCAGGCTTCCGCCGATGGTCACGGTCCCCGTAGAGGTGCCTGTGTTGATGTTCGTTGCGTTGTTGCTGGAGGCATTAAGATTGATGGTCCCGCCATTGATGGTCACCCCCGATGTCAGGCCGGCAAGGGATGAGAATGTGGCAACGCCCGCCTTGGTGATACCCCATGATGCGCTTGTCCCTGTAATGTCGTTCCCGGATCCGGCATTGGAAATATTAATGCCTGAGCCAGTAGCGTTTGCGCTCATCGTAATAGCTATTGCATCGCCAGCCTGAGCCCCTACGGGGGATTTGCTTACGGCCAGAGTATCATTGTTGTCTGCGGCCGCGTTGGTGATCTCAACCGTGCCGCTGTCAGCGGTGATCGTCCTGCCTGATCCTGCTCCGCCGTAATCATATGCGCCGTCGAGAGTCACGCCGCCGGCTGCCGCCCATGTCAGTGCAGCACTGCCGTCTGTTGTAAGGGCCTGCCCCGCTGTGCCGTCAGCAGCAGGAAGCGTATATGTTACGCCCCTGATTATCATCGAGGTGTTATCAAATCGCGGCACACCATCAACCTCGAACGTACCCTCTACATAGGCATCCTCGCCATTCAGGGTCGTTGTCGGCGTACCGTTCCCCACCTTTAAGTTGCCTGTCTTGATATTGAGATATCCCGTCGCGGCCGGCGTAACGGTCATGTTCGCGCCTGACTGATCGATAGAGCCCTTAAACGTGACCGGCCCCTCAAACGTCATGTCGTCCTTGATGGTAGTACCCGTTGCGACACCTGTAAATAATGTCGCGCATAAGAACATTACCAAAAGACCATGTAAAAACTTTTTCATTGCCCGATCCTCCTTATTTTTATTGTCCAAGTAACGTTTTATTCCCATTATTCCCATCGCTGTCTGTAGCGAGTTGCGTTAATATCGTCGCCTTCCGGCCTTTGCGCTTCCGTGCCAGTTCCCTTTCCCTCTGGGCCGCCGCTTCAACGTCTGCATCCGATACTGCTGGCGCAGGCGGTAGGGGCTGTATCGTTGGCGTCCCGCCTCCTCCACCGAATATTCCACCGCACATATTTTACACCTCCATCCTGTAGATACCGCCTACCCTGCTGAACCCCATACGCTCATAGAGCTCGCCTACCTTTCCAGGCATGACACCCGTGGTATTGCGCATAAATATCAATTTCGCCCCGGATATCTTCGCCCAGGCGATAAATTCAATGCAGAGGACATAGAATGCCCTCGACCCCCTATGCTCGGGGAGGACATAGAACAGAAGGTCGCTCGCGTTGAGGTCGCTGGAAAAATACGGAGGGAATATACCACCAATGGCCACTCCCACAATAACGCCGTCTCTCTCTGCTACCCTGCCGAACATCTCAGGCTTGAGAATGATCTGTCTGCATAGGTGCTTGCATTTCTCCTCGCTGAACTCCATTGTCCTGTACTCACTCTCCTCATGGGCCATATGACCTATCTCGATGAGGCGCGGTATGTCGTCGCTGGTAAATGGTCTAATTATCAAAGGGGCTCCATTCCGGGGCCTGTGTAACGTTCCTGCCCCTCACTTTGTTCGGCTGGTTGTCCGCCACGACCTTCGGGTCCTGACATGCCAGCCAAAAATAGTTAGTCGCGTGACGGTAATGATCGGGCCCGAGTTTCCTGTATGTATACTTTTTCGATCCGCTGACCTGATCCTCTTCGAGCACCTTCGCGATATTGCTCACCTCAAGGGCGTACTCCTCTATCTCCGGCGATCTCCGTGGTATGGTTATGATTTGTTTGGCAAACAGGTTATGCGTGCTGTCACATATCTCCGTACGGCGGACTACGACAATACCCGTCTGATCGTCCTGCCTTTTCGATACCTTTTGGTTTTCCGCGTAGTCGCACAGGTAGACCTTGTACTTTTCGGCTGCCTGAAACTCCCTTGCCTTGCGTGTCTCAGGCTCCATGTCGAGGACGGCGCACTGCACGTTGAACTTGATAGCAAGGTCATGCAGGTCTGAAAACTCGCCCACCCTGCCCGCGTAGAGAAGGCGGAACTTGCCGCCCTCAGGATAGCCAATAAGCACGTGGAGTACCTTGCCGACATCGACGCCCATCGAGCATGTCCGCTTGGATGATGTTGCTATGGCATCACTGCCACAGCAGGCGTACACATCCTGTCTGGTCAGCCTGTTTTGCGCGTCGATATAGGCCATACCGAGCTTGGAGTTATATATCTCCTGGAGATTACCGTTTGGAGGATCGAGGAACAGCTTGAGGATCTTGCCGGGGTCGACATAGATGCTGTTGAGCTGGCTGATCCAGTAGCCCTCATAGTCTGCGTTTGGTGATTGTGCAACCCACCTGCCGTCTGACGGATATATCTCCTCACCGCACTTGACACAGGCACGATAGGCGTGCTTGCCGTGGTACTTGACGCACTCCGGGAAATCCAGCTCTAAGCAGCACTCGCGCCCGCATGACTGACACTCGATCACCCATATGCGCTTGTCTGACTGCTCATATATCTTGTCGATGCCATAATCGGGGATTGTTGGCGTGGAGAGATACGCCTCTTCCTGCACCTCGGAGTGGCTAAACCTCTCCAGTGCCATCTGCACCATATCCGGGTCCATCAGATCAACCTCGTCGAAAACAACCTTGTCGACCGGGATTGACCTGAGCTTGGAGGCATCTTTTTTTATGCCCTCGATCTTTTGCGTTGACCGAGCGCCACGGAGATACAGCATCCCCGTACCTATACGCTTGATATTAGTTGAGTCGGTCGATTGTACCCACTGGCCGATAGATGTTGGATTGTCGGCGATGAGGGGATTGAAGCGGGCTTTGGCAAAATCGCTCACGTCGTCGGACGTGGGGAACAAGTACAGCACCCCTGAGGGATACTGCCCGTGGATCTGTCCATGCAGGGTCCGCAATACCTCTATCTCTGTCCAGCCGAGCTGTGCCCCCTTTTTAGCACATCTCTTACGGGCGGTACTCTGCATCGGCTCGACCTGGTATTCGTGGCCCACCGGGGTATATGATCCTGATTGCAGGCGGATACCATTGTAGTACGCCCACAGGAACGCATCGTTGTCGGCCATACACTGTTTCAAGGCTGCATCAGATTGCATCATGCCTTTTTCCATTTCCTCCCCTGCCTCTTTAGGCAGTTTTGTAACCCCTTAAAAACCTGCATACAATATTGAGCATTGTCACGGCTCCCCTGTCCTGTTCCCCTGCCTGTGATCCTCTACCCAGGACGAATAGAGGCAGTATGCAGGCTGAGTGTCCTCAGAAAAAATCCGTGTTTTGTCCGTCACCCCGTACAGTCGGGCGATCGGTGCGCCGGGTATCAGCGCACTCAATACCTCTCGATTTCACAATTGTTCCGATAATAAACAACATGTTAACTGCACCACTAAGTAACATGCTGTAATTATTCACATTATAAAAATTACGCTTTTTCACAAGCAACCTCGGCCACTATGGCGGGTTTGCGGGCGTGTAATACACTCATTTCCTGAGCTCCGCAAGCTCTTTTTTGGCCTGCTCAATAGCCAATTCCTTCAGCATTGCTCTCTCTTCGGGCGTATAATGGATCTGATCAGGATAGGTAATCTCTTGCTTTTGTGCCGGTTCATCCCCTCTCAACTTGCAGAGATACTTCAAGGCGTCCATCTTGTCGTAAAGCTCATACTCAATACGGGAATCCTTAAAGATCGATGTACCGTCCGAACTCTCCTTGATGGTCGTATGCTCTTTTACCTTTTTGACCGCCGCCGATTTGCGCTTGCTGATCTTATCCAGACAGATAGCTTGCACCTCGCCACCCTCAGAGATAGAAACGTAATCTTTGATGTTCGAAAAGGCGATTGCGGCAAACTCTTTGATAATCTTTATGTCCGTGATCCCTTGATCTTCTATGCGTTGTCGCATCGTAGGGGCATGGACTTCATCCACTGATACACTCATGATATGAGGATAGCAGGTCCATTTTTCCCTGCAAAATTTTCTCTTATGATTGTTTCTGAAGGGTTGTACGCGAAGCGTTGTAACTAAGGATTGTAAATTTCATCTTTTTTATTTTTTTTTATATCGCGCCGACATTCCTTGATTTCAAACCGAGAAATCTTTTTACAATACTCGGGAAAAAATACATCCTGGGGGCCGGGGGTCTCCCCTTTTTGAGATAATATATCGCGCCGACATCCGATAATTCCTTTTTCATACCAATGGCCTTATTCATGTTTAATCCCGTCATTTCGCAAAAGGCCTTCCAACCTTGAACAGCTTTTTCTTCCATTCACCCCCCTCCGGCAACACCAAACAACAATAATATCCACATCCACAATGCTATTACACCGAGGACATATGCTGCGGTGACGAGCATATCATTTTTCCCCATTGGTTTTCCTCACCGGACATTCCCCCTTATCGCACTCCTCCTCGTACCGCTCGGGGTGCAGACATTTACCGTCGCGGGCCAAGTATAGACAGACGTAGGTCACATCCTCTCCTTAACCGCATGATAGACAGTCTCAAGGTCTTTGATATTGACCGACACATATTGCAACGGCATAAGCGAGCCATCCTTGTGCTTGCCGACAAGCTCAAAGATTACCCTGCTGTCCTCTATAATCACTTGCTTCTTGAGGCGGTTATCTTCAAAGAATACAATCTTTTTTGGCATCCTGCCCCCTTATTACGGCATAGAACAGCACATATACCAGCGCATGGGTCATGGTGAAAAACGCCCATGCGAGCCACAAATAGAGTTTTGCCATTGGATTAACTTCCCATATGTCGAACAGGAAAGAGAACAACGCAAATTGCGCTGTGCATACTAATTGCCAGTAAAGGATTGCCTTGCGCAGGTTAGTCATGGCAGCGTCCTCACATTGCACAGGTGTTTTTTGTCCACTGCCTGTTTGACAAATACCTCAGCCTCTTCAAAACTATGGATGATCAGGTACGTGCCGCCGTGATCCTCA
This sequence comes from Syntrophorhabdaceae bacterium, assembly GCA_028713955.1. Lineage (NCBI taxonomy): Bacteria > Pseudomonadati > Thermodesulfobacteriota > Syntrophorhabdia > Syntrophorhabdales > Syntrophorhabdaceae > Syntrophorhabdaceae bacterium. The sequence continues at coordinate 3,120 of JAQTNJ010000083.1, read as the reverse complement.
ACCGATTGCTGGAAATCCTTCTGATAATCGTTCTGGCTGTCCCCCTTCGGCCGCTTGATCTCGATCCAGTAGGTCTGGCCGTCCTTAATCGCGGTCAGGTCCGAGATCCCGTTGTAAGATAGGGCATGTTGCCGGTTCGGGAAGACAAAAAACCCATAGAAAGTCAGCAGTTTCTCCACCTGGCCTTGGATTACTTTGTGCAGTGGGTTGTCCGGATCCGGCGGCTTGCGGGGCTTGCGGTTAAGCAGCGGACGGTTCACGCCTCCTGCTCCTTTTGTTTTTTTCTTAAATGTACCTCGCAAAGCATTTGCCATGTCCAGGCCGACGCAGTCACAAACCATCCGCATGAAGCCAGGGCTGCAATGAAAAGCAAATCGTATGCCGTTGATATTGATTGCGGTACAGCAAACCCTTGCTTGTTGATCTCTTTTTGTGCTTCAGTTGAAAATATCGCTAAAGTACACAACACGACGATCAACCATACCGCGAACAATAAAAGATTTTGCGCCCATTGCTTTTCTAAATACAGCGCGTTAAGGGCCACGAAGGCCATGAGAGAATTAAGTAATATCCATTTTAAAATTTTCATGTCTCCTGCACCCCCTCCTCATACGGCGCCGGCGCTTTTTTCTTCCTGGGCCCGCTGTACCTGCTGGCGAACTTCACACCTACCAGAACGAGAAAAGCGTCCCTTATGTTGCGCCGCATCTTGCGTAATAGTTTTTTCATTGATATGACCTCCTTATCTCAATCGTTTTACTGCATCAATGAAACTCAATCCTTCTCTCTCCATCACAAAGGCGATGGTGTCCCATGTCTTACCACAGGCGCCGAAGCACGTTGCTCGGTTATTGTGCAGGGAAAATGACGGCTGCCTGTCATCATGGAAGGGACACAATGCCATCCCGCGCTTGAACTCGTAAAGCTCCTCGAAGGGGTATTCCTTTGCGCGTCGTATGTCGTCGTCTGTGATCTCCTGCTTCTGCTTGTTCGCGGGATGCCGCCTGAAATATATCTCATCCTGGAGCTTGCTGATCGTCTTGACGGTCCCGAGAAGCTGGTCACCGACGAACAGGCGCGTATCTACATCGTCGGTCTTTGATAACTTCTCATAATCGGCCATGAGGTAAAGCGCCTTTTCAACCATGCCTTCCATGCATTCCTTGAGATATTCGACACGGGCGCCGTTCTTAAATTCTTCGGGATATTCCGCTACGTGCTGTCTGATCTTCTCACGGGTTAATGGCACAATACCTACCTTGAAATCGTCGAGTATTTCCGCTATGCTTTCAAACATCGTCATTCCTCCATCGCGGTCGTTTCTTCATACTTCCCGTCCCTCAGGATCAGGGCTATGCGGTCGTCGATGATGCCGCGTTTTCTGTTTTTGGCAACTTTGAGAATGGTGATCCAGCGGTCCTTTACGTGTCGCCAGACATAAAGCACTGAATCGGCCTCCTGCTCGATGAACGATGAATCGCGGGTATGACCGAGACCGGGCTCTTCTTCGGGTCTCGTTTTTGTCATGTGCGCTATAAGAAAAATCACGATATTGTGCTTGATGCAGAGCTGCTTCAATCCCCGGACGGTTTCGCCTATGATGTAGCTCATGTTCTGTTTCGGGCTCATCGTGACAAGGTAATGAATATGATCTATAAAAACCGCCTGTGTGCGGTATTTGAGTTTAGACTCAAGGATGCGGTCCTCCAGCCATTTCAGGGTATTGCCCTTGAGCTTCGCGGGCATGTAGATATACTTCTGGTGATCATCGCTGAAGGTCGAAAGGAAGTCGTCGGTCCCCACCTCGTAGGAGAACCACAGGGGATAAACAAGCTGCTCCGACATATTTTTGGTGAAGGTCTGCGCTATTGTCGTCTTGCCGTGGCCCGTAACACCTGATATTACAATAAGCTGCCCGGGGTAGAAGCCGTCGAGTACGCGGTCAAGCGTGGGGATCTTCGACATGATCTTTTCACCCTTCGGCACCTCGGCCCGGTAGAGCTTCAACACTTCTACGGCCGGCAATACCCGATCTTCACCGTCATACTTGACGAGAGCTTGTTCCCGTTCGATCTGTTCAGCCAATGCCATGCTCGCGCTCCTCTTTCTCTATGTCGGCCACCGTGGAAAAGTATTTTTTCTTTTCAGGTTCTATCGGTGATTCTATTTTATTCAACCAATTCAGGATAAATCGCGGGGTCTTTTTTCTGTTCTTGTTTTTTGGAAGCAATAACCACTGGTCCATCTTTGCAAGTTCCATTTCGATGTTGATGTGTTTATAGGCTGGATTGTTCTTGAGGGATGTTAAAAATTCCTGATTAATATTTCCGGTGGGTACTATACTTCTTTTCTTTTCTTTTCTTTTATATAGTATAGTTTGTTGATTTTTACCGCCGGAAATCTCTTTTCCGCTGATTTCTTCCGCCGAAAATTGAGTATCTTCCGCCGGAAATCCATAAACCGCCGGAATTACATCTTTTGTGATAGGTTTATTTTCACGTTTTCTGTATGCGTCTGAAATACTATTAACAAGATCCTCAGAATAGATGATGTTGTACTTTAACCACAGGTCTTTATTAATCTTTCCCGTGTGAGCCATGATGTTAAGCATGTCCATACCCGATTCTTCGTCACAGTGAAGCCGTGAGAAGAAATACATCCTATCGGGATTTATTCCGCCGGAAATCGGATTTATTCCGCCGGAAATACAAAAATGGTGGTCCGGGGTGGCACATAAAAATCTCAATACATTCGTAAAAAACCCCGTTCCCTTGCAGCCATACTTCGATTCCAAAAGGTACAAGGTCTTGCCGTCCTTTACGTAGAATGGAAAATAATCAACGGTTGTTTTAGTGTGTCTACCCACGTTCTACCCTCCCCCTCTCGATCAGCGCCTCATTGCCACACCGTGGACAACATGCCTCAAAGTAATATCCCGTTGGATATATACTAACCTTCATCTCCTGTGTGATTCCTTTCTCGGCGCAGACGGGGCATAAAGTAGGCCCAGGCTCTGCTCCCGAGGCCCTGGAGGGTGTTGTATGAGAAGCGTTGGAGGATTGCTGGTATGTCATTTTGCCAGTTTGCGTAATTTCTGCATGTTTTTCTCAGACGGTCTTG